>SUPS01000100.1:0-5744 GCA_005191415.1 Candidatus Helarchaeota ASGARD archaeon Hel_GB_A | reverse complement strand
AAATTACAATATTTACTTTAATAACTTTAGGAGGATAGCTTTTTGAACATGCAATCGATTTTCAGCTTGATCATAGACGACAGAATGGGAACCGTCTATAACGCCATCGGTAGCGACAATATTGCGGCGGATAGGGAGGCAATGCATAAATATAGAATCTTTTTTAGTTAGTTCCATTTTATTTTCATCACAAATCCATATTTTACGATATGGAACGCGAAGTTGTTTCTCTTCTTTAAAAGAACCATAGTATTTAAGAGAACCCCAGGATTTTACATAGACGATATCGGCATCTTGGTAGCCTTCCTCGAGGGAATTAACAATTTCGAATGAGCCACCACTTTCCTTTGCATTCTCTTTTGCCATTGTTAAAATTTTGGAATCTAATTCAAATCCTTTTGGATGTAGGAGAGTGACGTCCAATCCGAATCGGGTCATTGTAAGAACGGTAGAATTTGGAACACTTACGGGCAATGGTTTTGGGTGGTATGCCCAGCTCAATAAAAATTTTTTCCCCTCTAATTTTTTCTTTTTCTCGCGGATGGTAAAGATGTCTGTAAGTGCTTGGCAAGGGTGATATAAATCATCCTCTAAATTGATTAAAGGGACATCCGACCACTTCGCGATCTCTTGAAGAAGCTGGTTAGACGCGCCGTACTTCCATTTTGTTATATTAGGAAAGATTCGAATTCCAATTCCAGCCGCATAGCGAGAAAGCACTTTTGCAGTATCTTTAGGTGATTCAGACTGTTGACCCAACCATGTTTTTTCTGCTTCAAAAAATAATGGAAACCCACCTAATTCAATCATTGCTATGGCAAAAGAATTCCGAGTCCGAGTCGAAGGATTGAAGAAAATCATCACGAAAGTCTTTCCTTTAAGCTCTTCGGTCGGTTTTCGATTTTTCTTATATTCTTTCGCTTTCTGTAAAACCATTTCTAAGTCTTCAATGCACCAATCTTGCGTGGTAATGAGGTCCAGTTTTCACCACCTAATCTATTTAACCTTTGACAAAAAGTAAATATTCATTTGAGAGAAAATTAAAAAAAGAATTACTAACATAAAAAAATTTTCATTATTCGAGGTATACTAGAGTGTCGAAGAAAAAAACAGGCGTGGTAGGGGCAGGGTGGTTTGGGAGAGCCCATTGTCGCGTATATCATTCTATATCAAATTTACAGGCTATTTGTGATACTAATGAAGAACGTGCTAAGACAGTAGCTGACTTCTATAAGATAAATTATTATTTAGATTATATGGATATGATTAGAAATGAAGATTTGGATGCCGTAAGTATTGTACTCCCACCTCGCGTAATCCCTACAGTAGCACTTGATTTTGCCAAAAAGGGAATTGATATTCTTTTAGAAAAACCATTGGCTACAAAGGTAGAAGACTTACAAGAACTTTTAAAGATTAATAATAATGTTCGTTTAACATGTGGTTTCATTGAACGATTTAATCCAGTTGTTGATCGGTTAAAAAAGCGCTTAGCGGAAATTGGGACCCCAATCATGATTAGTTCAAGACGGATTGGGCGATATCCAAAACGATTTTGGGATCTTGGAGTTATTCTAGACTTAGGCATTCACGAAATTTATGTACAACAATATCTTTTTGGGAATATTACCGAAATTAAAAGTAAATTGAGCTATTTTCACAAAGAACTCTATGAAGATGCTGCCTTCATTCTTTTGGAGTTTTCAAACAATGTTCATGGATTAATAGAAGTTAATTGGCTTACACCAACCCGGTATCGAAAGCTTAACGTCTATGGTAGTGAAGGAGTGATGGAAATAGATTACATTACCCAGGAATTAAAACTCATCAAAAGTTCTGAAGATCCTGCCCTATACCGAGTAGAAGAATCAAAACAACCATATTCATATGAAGAACCACTTGAACGCGAATTACATGCCTTTTTGTATGCAAAAGAAAATCCATTTCCACTCAAAGAAGGAATTAAGAGCCTTGAAATAGCTTTAGCTTGTTTAAAGGAAAAATGAGGCATTGAGATGGACGATATTGAAATCATTATTTATCCTATGGCATTAGCAAAAATGATTCAACACACCAGTTCTAATATTCATAAAGAAGTCGCAGGATATTTGATTGGAAAAGTGCCTAATGACCATACTATTGAAATAACAGATATAGCTATTGCGCGTCAAGAAGGGACTTCAGTTCACGTCACTTTAAAAGATGAAGACCAAGCGTTAATCGCGGAGCGGTTAGAGCAAGAACAATTAGACGAGGTAATAGTAGGTTGGTATCATTCCCATCCAAAAATGGGGGCACACTTCTTTTCAGCAACAGATATTTCAACCCAAAAAAGATATCAATATTTCCTTCCACAAGCGGTAGGACTCGTTCTTGATCCTTATCAATATGTGTTATCAGGTCAAATTAGGGATATGGACATTCATGCATGGAAAGTAGATGAAAAAGGAAGCGCAAAAGATTTACCATATCGAATTTTAGAAGATTCGAATAAGTCAATTCTTAACATCCTTGAACATTTGAAGCGACAGAAAGTACTTGAATCCGCAGTGACCCAAATAATTTATAGTTTAAATCCAAAATTAGAGCAATCAATTTCAGAAATATTGGGAATGAATATCGAGGGGGCTCTGACGAGTGGCGGAATTTTAAATTTACGAAAAGTTGTGTTATTAAGTATTTTGATACAAGCTTTAGTAATTTTAGGGGTTTTCTTAATTGTCTGGGCAATTATTATATTAACAATCTAAATCCTTTACAATCTATCCCTTTTTTCGATCAATTTTATGTAATCTGCATGAACTTTTATAGGAATGGGATTTGTAGATTCAAGCAATTCTAAAATTACTTCTTCTTTGGTGGTATCAATACGAGTTACCTTTGCTTTTTCGCCTTTAAAAGGACCTCCTATAATTTCGACTAAATCTCCAACAGATAGACCCTCTGTGGATACACGAGGGATTAAGAAATGTTCAATGTCGCTAATATTAATCTTCCCAATTGGTTTTCCTCTAATGTGTGGAACACCCATGCAGGCTTGTTGAACCTCTTCACCCTCAACGGCTTCTATGAATACATAACCTTTCAGCTGTTCTGGAACTAGAATTGCTTTAAAGCTTTTAAGGTTCATTGCTTCAACGCGCTTAGCTATTAATTGAGCGACACCTTTTTCTTGGCCAATGGTTGTACGAATAGCAAAGAGAGAACTACCCCGTGGACCTCCCAAGTGTTGTTTGAAAACATCCATCAAGGAAACCCCTATAATCCAAAAATTGCCGTAAAGATGATTTTAATAACAAACCCTACGAGACCAATAAGGGCTACACCTAATAGACATACGCGCGTAATTAAACGTACTTCTAAAAAGGTTGGCTTACGTGAGAGACGTAGAACCCGCTTGGAATTTGTGATAAATCTCTTAAACTTGTCGATATAGCCCATTAATATCACCTAACATCGATAAATGATTACATTATATTCGAGTAATTAATGAAAAATGAAGAAATATTAAAAATCTTTTGATTTATTTATCAATGCAAAGTAGAAAAAAAGCAATTAAAAGGGATCTGGGTCGAATGATATGGCTTTTTCCATGACATCTTGTGAAGCGGGAGTAGTGAGGTTGGAATTTATACCGCTAATGATAGCAGTAACACGAATATTATTTTTTAATTCAGGATCAAAGACAGTACCCCATTTAACTTCGACATCGTTGTTTAGTTCTTGTAATACAGTTCCGATAATAGATTCCGTCTCTTGAAGCGATATAGAATTGCTTGAACTTATATTTAACAAGACTTTTTTGGCATTTCGGTAATCTACATCGACTAGTGGATTGTTAAGGGCGTTAATAGCGGCATCCACCGCTTTATTTGCTTGACCAATACCAATTAGCGCTTCACCACTATTTTTTAAAGTATTCCGGACGTCTGCGAAATCTAAGTTAATGAATCCTGGTTTTGTAATTACTTCGGTTAAATTCTTGGCACCTTGAATAAGAATTTCATCAATAATATGGAAAGCTTCAGCAAGTGATAGATTTGGAGCAATATCCAATAATTTTTCATTCGGCAACACTATGATTGTATCTGAAGCTTTAGCCAACCGTTCAAGTCCATAATTAGCGTTTTCTTTTTTCTTAAGTCCTTCTACCTCAAATGGAAGAGTACATATGGAAATAGTCAGTGCGCCATTATCACGAGCTGTCTGTGCCATAATAGGAGCAGCACCAGTACCTGTTCCCCCTCCGAGCCCGCAGGTTATAAATACCATATCTACATCCAGTGCTTGTTTAATTTGTTCTATGCTTTCTTGTGCTGCTGCTTCTCCAATTTTGGGATTATTGCCTGCCCCTAATCCATGTGTCAAATTGCGTCCTATTAGTAATTTTCTATCTGCAACAGTATATAAGAGATCTTGTGCATCTGTATTAACAGCTAAGGTCTGAGCACCTTCAATTCCTACATCCATTAGGCGGGTAATTGCATTATTTCCCGCACCTCCGACACCTACCACGAGAATTTTTGCTTTGCTGCGTTTTAGAAGTTCTTCCAGTTCGTAATCTACATCTCTTGATTCTGTAATTAATGGTGGGTATTGTTTTTGTTGATTGTTTCTTGTCTTTTCGCACTCTTCTTTTATAAGGGTTTCAATGAATGAGTTCACTTATCTCAACCTGCCAACTATTCTTAACATTGAAAACAATAGGATATGATATAATCATAGAGAATATCTATGTATTATAAATGAAAATAAGAATAAATACACAGTAAAAAAGTTAAGGATTAAAATGCCTATCATTATCGTTTCAAATCAAGATTTGGCAAGTTTAACGATTAAACAACAGTTGTTAGAAATAGGGAATTTTATTGAAACCTCTGATAAATTTGAAGGGAACATAATCTATGAACATAAGGAAACAAAAGTTTTAATGGTAACAATAAATAGTCGTCTTATCGATGCAAATTATCTGGACGAATATTTTGATACAGATCTTTTTATATTTGCAAGCAAGCATAAATCTGAGTCTGAAAAACCTTCGCTTTTAGTGCATGCACCAGGTAACTGGACGGAAGATAACTCATATGGTGGTAATGTTTGCGAATTAGCCTTAACTTCGGCACGTATGATAAAACAGATATTAAAGGAATTAAATCAACAAGTAAATCAGCAACGACAAATATCCCAATTAGAATATGATGTTACAAGTGAAGTTACACATCATGGACCTACTAATCTAAAGATTCCATGTGTTTTTATTGAATTAGGAAGTAATGAAACTTATTGGAAGGATCCTATAGGTGCACAGATTGTGGCAAAGACAATTTTAAAAGTACTTTCGGAAAATTTTCCTGAATCTAATCTGAAATATGCAATAGGGTTCGGAGGACCCCATTATGCCAGTAATTTTAATAAAGTACAGCTAAACACAAATTATGCAATTTCGCATATAGCAGCAAAATATGTCTTGGATAAAATTACAGAAAATTTAATCATTGAGGCTATTAATAAGACAATTGAGAAAGTATCCTATGCATTATTAGATTGGAAAGGCATGGTTAAAGCCCAAAGAGAAAAAATAATTGGTATATTAGATAAATTAGACATAGAATATCATCGAATTCAAAAAATTTTAGCAAAATGAAAAAGGAATTAATTTGTTGTATTTTCCCAATCCTAAAAGTAAATTAATTGGATAGTTAATAGATTAGAATTCATCTATCTAAATATAGACAAAATCTAAT
>SUPS01000099.1 GCA_005191415.1 Candidatus Helarchaeota ASGARD archaeon Hel_GB_A | reverse complement strand
AGTAAAGTTATCACCAGTATGGCTGTCAAGAGAGTGATTCCAATATATCGCCTCGTTTTCATATTTGTTTCCTCTCGTACTAATCCAATTAAAGGCTAATTTCCTTTTAGCTTCTAACCAGAAATTTTTCCTTATTGGTTGGTGATCAATATTTGCTTCGATTCATCTTAAGAAAGTTTTGGAGATAAATATAAAATATCATCCAGTTTTATTGGACACTATCCAACAAGGTTGGTCGCGATCCAGTTTTGTTGGTTCTCATCCAGTAACTTTGAAAAGAATAAGTTATATTTATATATCCAGTCCCATAAAAGAGAGTTATTGATTCCATCAATATGAATTATCATTAATGAGGAACTTTTTCTTTCGGAGGGTTCCCTTATTTGGATAGCTATCATTTAAAAAATACTGGAATGAAATTGTTGGATGGGAAAAACGTCCCTTTGGAATCTACGAGAACCGAACTAACAGCCATCTTGCTTGACGAGAGCGTTCTGAGCATCCTCGTCAATTTGATGAAATTTGAGGAGTTAAATATTACCCGATTGAAGCAAAGAATAGGGGGTGGTTATTCCAAACTTCAAGAGGGTCTCAATACTCTAATTGACTTAAAGATGGTGGCGCCTGTACCGTGTTGTATTAGACACAAGAAAATATATCGTATCGAATGGAACGAAACGACCCGGTTTATTCAGATGATCCTAGATAGAATAAATTCCCTTAATTTATCTTTCCTCAAACAAGAAACGATACAACTCAGTGAGGTCCTAAAAGTTTTACAAATAATGGTTTATTCAAGGGAAATCTCGGCATCTCAGGTTGCTCGGAAAATTAGACGGCGGTATTCTAACGCTTTAAAAATTTTGTCATTATTGCGACAGGAAAATATCATTATAGAAGTGAAACCGTATTTTAAAGGGAATAAAATCTTCCAATTAAATGAAGACAATGAACTAAGCGATTTTGTTAAAGGTTTATTTATTGATTCTCCGACATCTGAAAATAACCGCTAAAGTTTTCGTCTTTACCAGCTATCGAAATTAGTATAAAATTTTGTATGTATCGCGAGTTTCATTCTTCAAGAGCGTATAATACGCGGTCCAATTTTTGTACAATTTTGTGAATTTCGGGAGACGGAGTGGATTCACCTGGGGTGCCATATTTTTGTATCTGGGTTTGAGGTGTATGAATTATGGTCTTATTCCTGGTTCGATGTAATTCCGTGAGTTTCATAACTAAAAGTGCACCTATATAGAGCGAAAATAAGATATAAATCCAAATGGAATCGAAGAATGTCATGATGAGTTGTGAAAATTCGAAAGGTCCTGTTAGAAGTGCCGATAAATTGGGAGTAATGGCAATGAAATAAATTAGGATGAACGTTAGAGTCTGGAAGCGATGAGTAGCAATGATCCAGGCGGCTAATCGCATTATCACAAGAAATACGAAAGTGGTAATAATTAAAGTATGGTTTAAGCTCATTTCTTTCCCCCAATAAACTTTTTTTCATTTACAGATATGGGTTGGGTTGTATTAGGAGAAATCTGTTCAGGCTTTGCCCCACTTTCTTGGTTTTGAGATTGATCTTCGCAGTATAGCCCCAGCTGCTCGAAGAAGTCGAGTAACTCGCGTTTAACGGTCGCATGGAGGTCTAATCCCCGTTCTTTGCCTACGTTGATGATATAGAACCTGTCTTTATATTTAATGGCGGGCACGTTGGGGATTTCATAGATCGCCTCTGTGAGTGCTTTCTGGTCAAGATAATAGCTATCAATGAGCTTTATCCGTAGATGTAGATGATTTGCTAATTGTTGGATGAATACCCAAAGAGGGGAATTGTATAGAGCGCGACATGCGATACATTTCCGAGATGAAAATAACTCGAAGGACTGGTTTTCTTCCTCGATGGTCTGGGGATCAATTTGTAGAGGTTCTCCGTTATTATTATGGGAAGAAACGAACGTATGGAATACCCTGAGTTTATTTGTAATTTTCGTCAGGATCTGAAGGAGATCCCACGGATTCATATAAATTTGTAAATTGGCAATATCTATTCGCTCGTGAAGCTGTTTAATATAGAGGAGGAGACGGGCAAGGGTTTTAGAAATGTACTGTTTTATATGAAAATTTATTCGTCCATAGCGGTAAATTACATAGTAAGAGAAAATAGTCTTGAGTAATTTCTGATTGAGTGCAAATAATCCAGCGGTGAGCTCGGTAGAGGTCAAACTTACCTTTTTGTGGTGGGCCGAATATAAGGTTTCGCGCTTCTTTGTCAATTTTGCTTCTTTTATAACCCATTTTTGAATAGTTGCCCAATAGTTTTCTAAATATTGGGTAATGAAATTAAAGGAGGGATAGGTAAGATGTTGTGGAGAGCTGAAAAGCTCATAAATCGCGAGTACCTTCAGGAATAAGACTTGGATCCGCATCAGAAATCGGCGGAAATCGAATGTATTCAAAACAGTTTTCCCTCGAATATGGTGTAGTTTCATAAAATTCTGTATTTCTAGATCAAGCCTGTTTACATAGAACATAAAGAACTCTCGGCAGGGGATTCGGTCGATTATCAGAACGATTTCCGAGAGAGCTGCTTGAAGCTTGCCCAGTAAATCAAAGATCCGTCGAATATAATATGGGTCGAGTTTTGCTTGTTTAGGCTCTCGCGTCTCAAATGAAAATTTAAGTGACCTTGAGACGGTTATCTGTCTTTCACTAATTAATTTATTGAATTGTGCTAGAAGCGAATCGAATGAATTGATTGAATTCTTCTGAGAAACTCGAGTTTGTAATTCTGGGAGTTTAAACTCAGAATTAGTATCAATTACTTTTGTCATATTTTTATATCCTCATCGATCGATTGAGAGATTGGTGCTGTAGTGGGAGTCGATTCTTTTTTGCTCGGAGAAGGTATAGATCTAGGTTTTGTGTCATGTAAGAAGTCTTTTAGATCTTCTAATTGTTCTTCGGATTCTTTCCGCAGTGCGGCTTCAATTATTTTTACGGCGGTTGTTATTTGTGCATTAGCAGTACTCAAGAAATCTATCGTCGAATCTCTTGTATTACTAATAAAGTTCAAGATCTTTCTGAAATTCTGGCGATTTATATCGCGGATTTCTCGTTCTAATTCTTCGATAATTTCTTCTAAGCTTCTGATCCGTACATATAACGGACTTGCCTTAGCCCTAATCTCCTTAATCCCCTGAACCAATCCAACTTTCATAATATCAGGGGCTAGAAGTGGGACAATAATTCGATTTTTAAAATCTGATTTCAGAAAATCTGTAAAGATAAGCATCTCATTTGTTATAGAATAATCTATAATGGCGTTATACGGGTTATAAGTATATTTCGAATCTAATTTAATTGTCCACTCCTCGACATTATCAGTCGATTGAACCTGAATCGTGAGATTATCTCCTTGTTTTCCATATTGGACAAAGGTCCCTAAGTGCTTCATGTGCCCCTCAAAATCAATAAGTTTTACTTTCTTGCTGTCATCATTCTTAAGATCATTATATTTGTTATAGTAATTAATTAATCCAATGATAGCACCTATTAGCCCACATAACATTATAATTATCAGAACAGTAGCGAATGTATCATACATCGTTAATCAACCCTAAAAATAAAATCTTTCTATTTGAATTGGTTCTTTTTCCCCTATATTTAATTTTTGTTGATTATTCTATTGGGAAAAGACAATTCCTATCGGGAAAAGGTAATTCCTATCGGGAAAAGATAATTTCTATTGGGAAAAGGTAATTCCTATCGGGAAAAGATAATTTCTATTGGGAAAAGACAGTTTCTATCGGGAAAAGGTAATTCCTATTGGGAAAAGGTAATTCCTATCGGGAAAAGACAGTTTCTATCGGGAAAAGGTAATTCCTATTGGGAAAAGGTAATTTCTATCGGGAAAAGACAGTTTCTATCGGGAAAAGGTAATTTCAAGTGGGAAAAGATAATTTCTATCGGGAAAAGGTAATTCCTATCGGGAAAAGGTAATTTCAATTGGGAAAAGATAATTTCTATTGGGAAAAGGTAATTCCTATCGGGAAAAGACAGTTTCTATCGGGAAATGATAATTTCCATTGGGAAAAAATAATTCCTGTCGGGAAAAGGAAGTTTCTATCGGGAAATAATAATTTCCATTGGGAAAAAGTAATTTCTATCGGGAAAAGATAATTTCTATTGGGAAAAGATAATTTCCGTTGGGAAAAGGTAAAACTAATATATTAAATAGTTAGAAAATGGAATAGTAATTGTTATAATTACTCAAAGAAAAAATTTGTAAATATTAAAAACACAGATGAAAATTCGACTTCCCTGTTTTTACAGGGGATGTATCTAAAAAATTAATGTCTAATTAACAAAAAAAAAGGAGATTTTAGAGTGACTAAATTCGAAGAGTATAGAATCAAGAAAAAGCTGGACGAAGTTCTCTTAGATCTAGAGGACATACCAAAGACAGCACCGTTAGCAAGGCGAAAGCCATTTAGACTTTCAGCTCGACCATCACCTCGGCGACAGACACAGGTTATTATTACAAAAGTTTCGCATAGATCGGATACAGAGGCACTTCTCGTGATAGGAGCTATTGATATTCTACTATTTGGTTTTTCGGCGATTTTCTTCATTTTACCCTTTATTGTCCCAGATTATGAAATAGGATTCGTATTTGGGATTGCTCTATTGCTCAGCTTTTTAACTAGAAGCATCCTGGCGAGATTGACTACACTTATTTTCACAGTGGTGTATTTCATCTTAATAATGATGGGGGAAATGTACTTTGGGATCGGAGATATAGTCAATTTCGCATTGGGAAATAATCAAATTTCTTACGTGCCCTACTATATTGGAACATTATTGGTAATCTTAGCGATGGGGGCTGGTATAGCTTATGGATTAAGCCCCACGACAAGGCTTGCTGGACTTTGGGTGGTCTTTTTGGCATTCATTATCGCTACTGCTGATACACTCGTTGGCTTCTTTCTCTTAGGGCTTCAACAATGGGAACTCATTTTCACTTCGCGATTTACCATCTACCTTGTTGCCATCTTGATTGCATGGGGAATATTCTACGTTTCTTCGAAATCGATACGGTGGGGAATTACTACCGCACTACGTTAGGAGGAGATGTAATGAGTCAAACTCAACCGAGCCAGAAAAAAAAGGTTCATGTAAAAGCTGGTATGAAAAGCCTTTTCAGTGTGGCCGCTCTTGCCATTGGCATTTTAATTGCCTTCACTGTCCTCTTTTTAGGTGGTCCATTCGAAGCGCCAGCTCCCCCTCCTGAGGAGTTTGCAACAGGATACTACCGGATCTATCTTACCGATGGCTTTGACCGCGAATATGTCCAATGCGATGAGATCTATCTTTTAGATGCCTATACCCATCAAATCCATGCTACCAATATCTCAACGGGTATCACATACTATACAGCCACAGCATCTTTATTCTGGTGTAATCTTAGCGGTTACTATCCCGTTGCAGGAACGCTCTACGCTAATCAAGGTGATAATCCAAGCGAATATCTGAATAATTCGCGGAATATCTTTCGGCGAGCGGATCCGAGTGACATCACCGTGACACTCGTTCGCTGGATCGACCTCTCTACATCAATAGCCAATTATTCTCAGGCATTGCCCTCCTACGATGGTTATTTCCAATTTGAAATAACATGCACGATAAATGAGCATGCGCGATATAACTCAAGCTTTGGGATCAAAGAATGGATTCCAATGAGCCTCATTCCAGAAGATAGCTTTGCTTACAATCTTTCAATGAACATTTACTCGCTTTTTATTGGCTTTGACGCGTCAGTCGCTAACTACACATCACTTGATTTGTACTGGGACTATAACGACGTGTACTCAATTAACATCATGAATGTCACGATGCATCCCCCTATCTTCTATGAAAAAACTTATATTTTCAAAGGATATTTTTCAGGACTCTCGCAGATTGTTATCTGGGATCGCCTGATCGATGACTATACCGAACCATTGGCTGTGCTCACGTAGTCTATACATATATAGGATGGTGCAACCGTGAAAAAATATAAAATCTCACTTTTAATGGGCATCCTTACCTTGTTTTTGGTCGAGATGGTCTATCCGATTCCTGTTCATAGTGTTCGAGCCTATAATCCTACGATCCAAACCAATTCATGGTTCGAGACGTCATTATTGGGTTTCACAGAAGAAACTACTGGAGAGTATGTTTCTTTTGAAGGGTATGTCTCATCTCCTTCCGCGAAAATAGGGGACAATCCGCGCGTTCGCTTTGCGATGAGTGTACCAGGCAAAGTGAAGGAAACTTATTTAGGGCGTTTCGATACTTCAGATGGGCGAACATTGATTATCAAAGAATATACCATCGGCTTCGATATAGCTGCCTTTACCGATGAGGAGGCTAATGAATACTTCGGTAACCCACCATATGTTATGCACGAGGAGGAACTATTCGCCCTCGAATGGTGGGATCTAAAGCCTTTTACCGGTGATATAACAGGTCCTCTAGGATTATGCCTAACTGACGAATTTAAGGATTGGGTCAGGGATGCGGCTATCAATCCTACAAAATATTATAACCCGAATGATGATACAATTTACGGATATAGTAACGCCACTTTGAAATTATACGGCTATTGGAGGTCTAAGACCGAAGCTGAGCAAAAGTTTCAAGAAATCGCTGAACGACAAACGACAGGGTTCCTTGACGTGCAAGTGCGCGTAGAAGCATCTACGTGGCAAGATGTTTTTCAAGATATTATTGTTACAGATACAGGGAATTTTACCTATACAAACGATATTTATACGCGTATTTTGGACGTACGATGTGTTAATGTTAGGTCTGGGTATCTCTCTCAAGGACGTCGCTATTCTTTATTGAGTAATGCTCAAAATCCGAGTTCAAGCTCTGACGAAGACCCTATAGGGGATTCTGAGATTATCCAATCAGAATCGGCAACCTTTAATGCAAATGAACATACGACTTATGAGGATGATGATTCTACATCTACTTATACCGCTTATGGAGAATATCTTGAAGACGATTCAGGTTATATTAGTCCTAGGACGACTGGATATATTGCTGATGGGAATGCTGAGAATCAAAAGATGCCAATCTGGACTGAAGAAGGTCTTCCTATTTCCTCATTAAATGAAGGGTATGACTCTTCTCAGACCAACGTTGATACCGCCTCTTTTTCCGCTTTCTTCTCCCTTCGCCCTGAAACAGAACTCGAACTTTATAAACACAAGTGGAAGTATCAATTTCAAAGCGTCGGAGCCCGGATGACTTATCGAAAGTGCGGTTTCCTTGGTCTGGGATTTTGTTATGGGAAGACCTGGTATACGTACAGGACACCAATCAATACCATAAACTCGAAGACTGTTGTAACGGGATATCATGTACGGAATGTATATGTGATTTCAACGTTCTATGTGCGCGTCCAGGTAGGAGCGTATTATGATTGGCATCCTACTGAGGAGTTAGAGGACTGGACTGGTGGATTCGGAGATCTCGGACAGGATCAGGGTGAAGATGGGTTCCCCGTTGTGGTCGATGGGACAGAGAAAGGAAAAGCTGAGAAGACATTTCAGGATATTTTCTTTGGCTGGGCACTAGATCCTGGGGCATATGTACTCCAAATTTCGATGGCGGGGTTGGTTGTGCTTGGCATGTGGGCCTATTGGACATACCAAGCATATGACAAATCTCGTCGGTCGCGGAGGGGGCAGCCCGATGCGGCGATGGGACCGCCGTGGATGATGGCAATGCAGCAGCAGCAACAGCAGTCCAGAATAGGACGCGGATTCTTCAGTTACTTTATGGAGGATCTTGGGAAAAAGATCATCGGTAGCATTGTGGTTTTCATCGTGATGACAATTATCTTCTCAATATTTCTGTGAGGTAAGGATATAATAAAGAGGTGCAAAAAAATGAGTAGTGAGCGAAAAAAAAGGAAATTAGAACAAGCAAAAAGGGAGTTAGCAGTATGGATTCGAGAAGAAATTGAACTAGGAATGCTCTCGCCTTCCGATTTGGACAATGATATCGCCATCTGTAAATCGATGGCTATGGAAATTAGTGATGATCCAGAAGAACGGAAGGACTTTTTCTTAAATGTCTGCCTCCCTGGACGGATTGAGGGGCAGACTCCAGAGGAAATTGTCGAAGAGTACGGCTATCAAAAGGAACGCGAAGAACTTGAACTCTAACTTTTTTTTTATTTTTATTTTTATAAAGATAAAGATGATGAAGTAGAAAAAGTTTTGGAGAGGTCTGGTGAAAGGAAGATGGAACCGAGACAAGTTGAACGGGCTTCAATTGCGGTAGGCTTCCTCCTTTTCGGGTTTATATTTCTTTTTAGTATTGAATCGTTTATGGGCTATATTGAATTTATCTGGGTTGGGCTGAGTTTGTTTGCCCTTCTATTTATTTTTGGGGGGCTCACCATCTTGATTAAAGCAATTGTCAGAGAATACCCTGTCACTAAGGTGCCTGGGAGGTTTCAATACCTTTCTGAAGAAGGGGGGTATTTTTTCAGCTTAGAATTTGCGAAAATAATCGGGGTCATTATCTTAACGCCTTTTACCCCATTAGGGGCCTTCGCCCTTTTCGCGGTACTTGATTGTCTAGACGGGTGGTGTCTCCCTTATGCAAAACGGGTCCTCCTTCTCAGGCATAAGATTGACAAGCTCACAGATTTATTATGCCAAATCCCCCTCTTACTCATTCTCATCCAATTACTTCCCCAATTAGCTTATTATTTCCTGTTCTTTTTTGGACTTACCTGCATAAAGACCTTGCTTTTCTTGGTGTCGGGAAATCGGGATATCCTGATTTATCTGCCCTCTGTATTCCTCTTCCTCTCTCTCTCCATCTCCATCTTATTTACTTACTTCCCGGACCAGTATTTGCTGGTTTTTGAGACCCCTTATAAAATCGTTATTTTTACTGCCGTTATTCTAACGGTCAGCGTTTTATATGAGATAATTTATAACGGTATCCTATGTCGGCTCAGGTATTCCACACACCGAGGAGGTGAAATCCCATTCCGCTAAGTATGATGCAGAAATTCAAAATCTCACTCTTGATTATGTGTATAGTTGCCTTGGGCGCACTTTCGTATTCCTGGTTTACGGCTCGGCAGGGTGAGGCCTGTCATGAAGATTACGGGACGCTCAAGGTCGCGGTGTATGATTCTTATGGGACTCCTTTACGGGAGAGCAATGTGTCCATCTGGTGGAATGGGGAGCTTCTCCGGACCGCGCTCACAGATAATGAAGGAGACGTCAAATTTTCACACCTCTACTACGATTATTATAACGTGACCGTCAGCCGTAGTGGCTGTGCTACCGATTGGGTGTATTTCTATTTTGAGGAACCGCAGAAGTTAAAATTTTATTTGGCGTATCTGAATTTCAGTCTCGAGGTGCTGGTGAGCGATGCGGAGACGGGCGAAGGGATCGCCAATGCGACGGTGGTGGTCTACCGGTATGACTATGCGAATACCTACCAAGAGGAGGTCCAGCAGACCGCCATCTCTGGGATCATCGTTTTCCCCTCGTTGGAGTACGACGAATACGGGGTGGTAGTCCAGGCTGCAGGATACTTTAATGAAAGCCGCTTAATTTTCTTGAACCAGAATTTCCAGTTGAATATCTCATTATATCCTTTGCCAGGGCTTCCAAGTGCCCCAGTTCTCCAGCCTATCTCGCCAAACCCCTCAAACGGCACGGTATTCCTGAATTGGACGGATGTGCCGGATGCCGTGCTGTATTATGTGTATCGGGCTGGGTGCCCCTGTGAGTTCACTCTCCTTGAAGATCTGGTCCCCATTGCCACTGTGTTTGCGTCCTTTTACGAAGATACGGTAACCGAGAATGGGACGTATTATTACATCATAGTGGCTCGAAACGCTCAGGGGAACAGTACCCCCTCGAACTGCGAGTCAGTGGTGGTCTCGATCCCTCCTACGCAGTATCTTTTAGATTCTCAAATTGCTGTAATAGGCGTATTGGGTATTTTCGTAGTCATGGCGGGACTATTCTACTACCAGCTACAGAAGAAGTTGCGGCAGGGCAAGCGGAGCCCCGTGGTGCGGAAACGATACACCTATTATGGAAAGAGAAGTGGTGAGATGGAATGGTGAGTGAAGTAGAACAGGAAGTCCCAGTACCAATGGCAGAAGGCATACCCGCGCCAGAAATAGGAACAACGGCCGAGCCTGAAGAAACAGATCACTATAAGAAGCCGCCGACCGATATTATGGGGTTTGTCGATTACATCATGATCACTTTGTTTTTCATCGCCACATTCCTTAATATTGTGTATTTGGGGAGTGACGACCCTGCAGAACGGTTGATGGCGATGCAGTTCATGGCGATCGCGCTCCTCGGGGCGATTGGAATTGGCGTGAAGACGCGGTTCGATCATTTGCCCTTGCGCAATGCGTACGGCGAGGTCATCAGCCCGAGCATGACCACCACTATCTATGAAATGCCGAGCCTCGGCTCTTTGATGGAGACCTTTAAATGGTTTTCGCTTGCCTTTAGTGTCCAGATGGTTATCTCCTTTGTGGTGCTTCGAGTGCCTCTCTCGATTTTTGATCTCAGAGTTCAATATATTGTCATGGGAATCATTGCAGGAGTGGCTGAAGAACTGTTTTTCAGCCATTGCTTGACGTCCTTGTTTTATGTGTATCTGAAATATGCGACCGTTTTTATTGTTACCGGGATTTTCATTTTCTACCATCACGTCATCTACCAAGGGATGGTGGAAGCTTTGATCTATGTGGGGATCATGCGCCTGGTCTATGCCTTGATCTACTTGAAATCGCGGCGGCTCGGCTCCGTAGCGTTGAGCCATGTTTTGAACAACTTATTAGCGGGAGTCATGTAGATTGCCGAGTTTGGAGGTAAGAGAGAACAGGATGAGAGTGTGAAAGAGAGATGGAGGGTATGAGCATCTACCGGGCGCAGCGGAAATCGCAAGGAACTGTCGAGAGTCTCAAAGCAATTCTAGCTACTGATCTCGGTAAGATTTTTGCAATTATCGTTATTTTTCTGACCATTTTCATGATTATCCCAGTTATCTATCCTTTCATCCGTTACTTAGGTGCCTCCTTTTCCGAAACGTTGGGAAGCTCAATTATAGAGACATGGGAAGGCATTCTGCAGGTGTTCGCCTCGGTCGGCGCGATTCTCGCCATCTTCCTCCTATTTACGTTCGCCTTGGCGTTGGTTCTTCTCAAGATTGCGTTCTACGTGCATCGGAAACTTGCCCCCCCGATCTACCGCAGCACCTTCCAGCATTACACGCGCTATGTTTCCATCATTTGCGGCTTTCTCGTAGGGGGTTGGCTGGTCGGGTGGCTTTACTCGCTTTGGGGACAGATCGTCTCCATCCCAGAAACAGGAGAATTGACCGACCTCCTTGTCTGGGCGTTTTCCGAGATCTCGCTCTACTCCATTGTCGCGATCTCGGTCTTTTTAGGGACGATCTATTTCTTCATCTTCAAGACCGACCTCATCTTTTTCTTGGTCCGCAAGGCGCGGCACCAACCTCTGACGTACCCAATGGGACCGCCCCCAATCACGCGGCGCCACAAGAACATCATGCGGGGCATTGCGGTAATTATGGTCATTATTTTGGTCTTTTTGGGAGTTATGGTCCATCTCTCGCGTCCTACCGTCATTCGGTTTGAGCAAGAAGCGGGGGCACTCTCAATCACAGGCGTAGACCCCGAATGCGTGATGATTATGCGAATGACGGTAATCACCGGCACGATTGAACCGAGTGAATTGGAGCGATATATCTACGGGGACTTCCCCGAGGGAGGAATTGAGCCGGTCCCAGGTTTTAAACAGTATCTAATCCCTCCACCATTACTTTCCCTCTTGCTTTATGAGTTTACAGGGAGCTCCCCCTCCGGTACAGGAGAGGTGCTTTTCACTCATGTATTAACTGCGCCACAAGGTTATAATATTGTTGGATTTTCAATGGTCGTGTTTATTAATGCCTCTATCCAGTTTCAGGTGGAGACCTTCTATTTTCCTGAGACGAACTATGAGTGTGGGTTTTATAGCAAACGGCTGGTGTTGGACCAGATCTCGGTAAATTTAGAAGAGGCGAACGTTACCTTTCATGTCTCAATAGCTGAGGAGTTTGTCTTTTCGGATTTATTCAACTTTGGATGGTGAGTATGAGAGTGGTGTCGGCGGAGTTTAAAGCATTATTGTGGTCCGATTTGGCAAAGATCTTTGCAGCGGTGGTCTCTTACCTCTTGGCTTTTCTTTTACTTCCTGTGATCTTTCCGTTGCTCTTCCGCCTGCTCGATTTCAGTTTGAGTTTCGGCACCGTTTTCACGTTGTATCTAGTGATCATCCTGTATATTTTTTGGACCGTGTTTCTTTTTTTGGCTCTCTTTGTGGGGGTTCGGTGGCTGGTGAGGAAGTATGGGATCACCATAAGACGGTCGAGCGGGCAGGAATACGGGCGAGTTATCATGATTGTGGTCGGGTTTGTCCTCGCTGCCTACCTCGTTACTTCGTATATTCTTTCACTCGTCCAATCTTATGCCTTGATCTTGGAGGGGAATATCGCCTTACCGACCTTCAATTTATGGCAGGTTCTGTTTTGGGCTTTCGAACTCCTTACGGTGACCATTGCGACGGTCATCTTCATTTTTGTATCAGTAATTTATGGGTGCATCTTACTGAACGACCTCGTCTTTTATCTTTATCGGAAAATCCAAGGGACTCGGCTCCAATACACCCTCCGCGAGAAACCGCGCCGTCATTTCGGCTATCTCAAGTTGGTTACCCTCTTGTTGGTCGTTTCCGTGATCGTGATGGCGGGTATCATTTATCTCCTGAAACCCACTACGTTTCGGTTCCAGTATCAAGGAGAACAATTGAGCATCAATTATCATGATCCCCCCGAGGAACTCCCTGATATGAAGGTCTTCCTCTTTTCAATTTATACCTCCCCGATGGACCCCGATTTTGCCAAGAGTTCCTACGTCTTGGAGCCCGCGGGCATGCCGATCATAGAAGTTGTGGAGCATACCATTTTGATGCTCGATGAGTTTTCGCAGGTTTCCCAAAAATATTACGAATCCACGTTCCCCCAAGGGCAGTATATCGTCGGCTTCAAACTGATGTTGTTAGTGGATGGGGCTTCATGGGTAACCGAGATCGAGTATGCGGCGGACCTTTTACTCCCGAACACCAAATGCACCTATCTTTCAAAGCGGATTTTTATCTCGCAGATTGATTTGTATTTCCTGCCTTCGGGGCAATTGGAGTATTTCACTTTTAATGTGACGATTATGAATGAATTCCGGCTGGGAGATTTAATATGAACTTTGATAATAGAAGAATGAGAGGACAAAGCTGAGATAGATGTTGAAAAGAAAGATAATGTTGAAAAGAAAGATAATGTTGAGAAGAAAGAAGATGCTGAGAAGAAAGATAATGTTGAGAAGAAAGAAGATGCTGAGAAGAAAGATAATGCTGAGAAGAAAGATAATGTTGAGAAGAAAGATAATGTTGAGAAGAAAGATGATAGGTGATGGTTACAACGGCATGCCTTTGTCTCAGAGGTTGTGCCACATCTCTTAGAAGAGAAGATTGCAGTT
>SUPS01000098.1 GCA_005191415.1 Candidatus Helarchaeota ASGARD archaeon Hel_GB_A | reverse complement strand
TAGAATACAATTTCGGCTTTTTCCAGAAATTTCCGCCCTTCAAGATATTCAACTTCTTTTAAAAGTTCCCAAGCATTTAAAATTATCTTAGACAAAGCAGAAGATCGTATTTTTTCAATTAAACGCGTCGTTTCTGTTAAAGCTTTTTCTGCATCATAGCTAACTTCATAACGTTTTAATGCATCTTCTGTTGCTGCTTTCATCGCCGTAATATTGTTATATAACGTGCCATCAAAATCGAGAATAATTGCCTTTATTTCATCCATAAGCTAAAACCTTCTAAATCCAATCAATTTACATTTTAAACATTGTGTGCAAATAAAATAAAATTAACCGATTTACATTTTAAACATTGTGTGCAAATTTTATAGCTATGGAATAATCTACTTTAAAATAAATCTAAAATAACTAATTTGTGATAAAATGCCATATTTCCGAACTGACCGGCGGAATAAACTTTATTATGAACTCATCGAAAATATTAATGCCTCCGAAACACTCATTTTTTTACATGGTTGGGCAGAAACGCATCGCATCTGGCGGAATCAGATTGAATATTTTAAAGACGACTATCAAATTTTAATTCTTGATTTAAGAGGGTTTGGTTTATCATCCAAACCTGCTTATGGCTATTCACTGAAACTTCAGTCAAAATTCTTACATAAATTAATTCAAGAACTCAACCTTGAAAGTTATTGGTTAATTGGTCATAGCTTCGGGGGAATGCTCTCTCTTCAATACTGTGATCGATATTTTGATGAAATGAACGGTGCGATCTTAATAGATACAACTTATCATATACCTACTGATATCTCTACATTGCGTAATTTGGGAACTTTCTTTATTTCTAAGACATTAAGGCAAATATGGCAAAGGACTTTGAAATCTATCAAATTAGAACGACAAAGAATTCTGATTCAAGATTTATTACATGATATTGATTCAGTACCTTTATATGTAAGTGCTGCTTGTGGTGTTGCCGCATTAAACTTAAAAGTCAAACTAAAATCCATTATGTGTCCCATCTTAATCATTGTTGGTGAACATGATGAACTAACCCCTGTTTCTCTTTCAAAACGTATGCATGAAAATCTTCCCAATTCTCAGTTAGCAATTATTAAGGATACAGGTCATATGTCTTTCATCGAAAAACCCGATGAAATCAACTCCATTATGGCAACGTTTCTCCGACAAATTAAATAATAACTTATAAGTACTTGAAACTACTGATTGCATTAAAAATAAGTGGTGGCAATTATGAGTTACTCAGATATCTTTTTAATTTGTTTTCCATATATTGCGGTTTTATGGGTATATGCAGGGCTCATTTTACTTCGGATTTTTCGGAAATTTAAAGAACTTAATTATTTCTGGAATGAAATACTGATATGTGGCTGTTACATTACAGTTAGTTTCTTGCTTCCTTACATGGTGGTTCTTCCTACATGGACTGTATTAATTCAATTAGCAGTAGTTGGTGGATTGCTCCTTATCCCTTTTATCGAATATTTGAAAATTAGGAACTGGGCTAAGAACGCAGAATTTGAGAAGATCAATGAACGCGATTACGAAATGTTCATTATAAGATTTCCTGAAGAATATACAACTGCACGCGACATTCGACGAAAAATCTACCATGCTCTAATTCCTATTATTATTCTTATCTGTTATTCTGTTGCTTTAGCATTAGGAGGGTATAATGAATTAAATGGAGATCAATTTGGACGGTTTCTTATTTTCAATATAGGATTTGCCTTAATGAATCTTTTCACTCTGGGAGATCTCTTTCGCCTTTATAATTTCAAATATTTACCCGGGTGGGCTGTTCATCTTTTTACTAGTGCAATGAAAAAGAAAGAATTAAATTCCTATTCATCTCCTCCCGGCACCATAATGGCTATTGCAATCTTCTTTATTTTACCCTTTCCTATATTTACATCTATTGCAATGCTTATAGGAATAAGTGATTCGCTCGCTTCATTAGTTGGAAAAAATTATGGGAAACGCTATATGCGCGTAAGTTCTGATAAGAAACTCGAAGGTACTCTGGCTGGTACTATTTCAGGCATCGTTGCAACTTTGATTATTTGTTTTATATTTGCATCTTACTGGCCATGGTTTGTAATTCTCATTTTAGCTTTAATTGCAGGCGGTGTTTTTGCACTATTTGATTATATCGACCATCCCACTATTAATGACAATTTATCCGTCCCTATTGTAGCTGGTATATTAATGGGATTAGTTGCCTATGGATTTGGTCTTATTTAAAACAAACTCATTCTTATTTTACACTAATAAAATATTCACATTTCAAAAAATATTTTTGTTCAATTTCAGCCACTTTCCTATATTATTGAAGAAATATCTTGCATCCGCACAAGTTTTAAATAATGAGTTTTATTCTTTTTAACATAAATTAGAAATTTATTAACAGGTCGTTTCCCGTGATGATAAACATTGGTGATTCCCCCATGCATAATGGTCCTAATAATTCTCTAGAAGAGAATGCTCGTATAGTTAAAGAGGAATTAATAAGAGAAATGGATAGAGGTCTGGACTATATCCAAAAGCTAATAAGCAACATGTATGGTGGAGTCGCTGGATGGTTTTTAAATCCAATTGCTCGCTTGATATATCATATAATGGCACGGAAGGATATTCGCGAAAAATGTATCGCACAAATCGATATCGTCCTCGATTGTGCAATGAAATATGATGGCCATAATATAGATCAACTGGTTGAAGAAAATTTTGAGGATTATATTTACAACGATCAATCCTTCCACCATTGCAAGAAAAATCATAAAGTCTATCCTATTATAGAAGGTCTTATGAAAGATTTGTTCAAAAGCCGTATCGAACCTGCCCACCGACTTTTGACTAGTAAAGGAACTTGCTATGAAGAACTTACCCAGAATGCTTTCTCGAAAAAACAAGATGCGCTTGATAATTTACAACGTGAACTAGAATTTAGCTATAAAGTACTAGGCGTCATCAAAAAGAATAAAAATGTTATGAAAATTCCCTCTTTTGTACGAAATAAAATCATTCATATAATGGAATTGGGCCAAAAATATGCGAAAGAAAGACTCACAGAAAGAATAGACGAAATTTATAATTTTAATGGACATGAATAATTGAAATTTTCCTAAATTTTATCCTTTTTAATAGAAAATGAAATTTTTTTGCTAATTTTTTAATCAAATTAATCTGGTGCTTCAGATTCTTGGATAGCTTCTAGTTCTTGGATTTTATTTTTTAATTCGGTTTCTTTCTTTTGGAAAATTTCTTTTTGCTTCGCGATCTCTTCTTCTTTTTGTTGAATGATTCTTTCCTTTTCCTCAAGCTCTTTATTTCTTTTATCTAAAAGAGAAGTTTGCTCTTCGATTGCTTTTTCTTTTTTCGATATATCCTGCTGAAGATCTGCTATTTGTTGATCTTTTTCCACATTTTGTTGTTGTAATGTTTCCATTTGCGATTTTATTTCCTTTTTTTCTTGCTGGAGCGAGGAAATTTGTTTCTCTTTTGTCGTATTTTGTTGTTGCAACTCCTCAATTTGCAGATCTTTCTTTGCTCCTTCCTCTTCTAGAGTTTCAACTCTTGATTTTTTCTCATTAAGTTCTTGTTGTATTGTTTCTATTTTTTGAGATTTTTCCGATATATTTTGTTGAAGGTCTTCGATTTCCGCCTCTTTCTTTGCATTTTCCTGTTGCAGCATTTTAATTTCTTGGTCTTTATTTGAATTATCTTGTTGAAGAGATGTAATTTCCTGATCTTTCTCTTTAACCGCTTGTTGAAGTGCATCGATTTCTGATTTCATTTTACTTATTTCTTGTTCCTTTTCAGCCAATATTTGCTGAAGATTTTCAATTTTTTTATCTTTTTCTTTCCCATCTTGTTGAAGCGCTTCAATTTCTGATTTTTTTTCTTTGACTTTTTGTTGAAGTTCCTCTATTTGTTGTTCCATCTTCATGATATTATGACTTACTAAAAAATCAGTCGCAAGCACTTTTCCATTTCTAACGAGTAGCCGCGGACGATACGCCTCCGAAGGTAACGTGAAAAATCCTTCTGGTAAATAGGAACTTTTTTCAAATTTAATTGTTGAAGTATCTTTTCCCATAATTGAAGATTTATGTTCTACAGGAACATAAAAATCACGCGAAATAATGCATGCCTCTCTTTCAAAGCCATCGGGAATTGGTTCTGCTTTCATTTCATTTAAAATTGCGAGAACTTCTAAACTAGGGGGTTCATCCCTCGTCCGTTTAGCAACTTTTAATTCAAATAATTTCTGAAACCATTCTGGTTCTTCTCCTTCATCACAGGTTTTGACACGATATGAGAGGCTCCTTTCTGTCAAAAAACGACGCGATGCGCGAGCTGCCGCAAATTTCGCTCGCGTAGATGCCCCTTTTCCTATCCATATAACCACACTTTTATCATTATGGTTTACAATCATAATTACATTATGAGAAACTAGTGCTTCCTTTAAATTCTTATGTTTTAATACTAACTCACCAGTTTCTTCAACTTCATAGACTTCTAACGGTTGAATAGGCATTTTCTCATCTCAAATTCTCTGATCTATTCTAATTTATACCACTCGAACGAAAGCTACCTTAATATTATCTTAAGATTTAACCTTGTTTGTAGAATAATATAGCCTTTCTTCCGAAACATAAGCATTTTTAATTTATTATCTTTTACCATAATTTAATTCAACTATTAAGATTCGTTAATTAAGATTCTTTGGATTGATTGTTAATGAGTGCTGCTTCAGAGTTAATTTACAACCAGTTGAAACAGTTTGTGCAATATAGTAGGTATATTACTGCACTTCTACCAAAAAATGATGAACTAGAATTAATAAATCAATATTTTCCAATACGATTCGAGGCTAATATTATTGTATCAAATAAAGCTACTTATTATTTTATGGTTTCTTCAAATGGAAGTTTTATCAAACGCGGATCGCGGTCTATTTCACTCATGACTCTAAAAGCGGATGCGACAACTTGGCTTCATATATTAAATGGGCATAAATCCTTAACACAAGAATATAATAGAGGTAATGTCACGATGTCAAATGCACGAGCTAATTTTATGTATAAATTAGTCTTACTCAGTATATTATTTGAAACTAGAACTCGGATAATAAGGACTGGTCGCATTTTAAGCATCTTCCCTTTGTCATTTGTACGCGCATTTCTCAAAATCACCTTGAAATATATTCCAACGCTTCTGAATCGCATACCATCATCTACCATGCAAGCTATTATTAATTTCACAAGCGCTCTTGGTGAACGATTTGAAAAATAATTGGAGTGATGAAAAAATGCAATCTTTATATGATTTTCTGCAGCAATTTGTGAGGAATATCAATAATATTTTCAAAAAATCGAAAATCAAGCTTCCAAATATCATCGAATTATATCCTTTTGGCATTAGGACAAATATTCGAGTACATAATGGAGATACCTATTATTTAGTAGTCTCCCCCGAAAAATGTTTTGTAAAGAAGGGAGCTAGTGCTGTGGATCTAAATATAGAAGCTTCAGAATCTTTTTGGATTGGTGCGATGAAAGGCGAATATTCTATTGTTTCAGGAGTTCCTACAGGTAAAGTTAAAATACGAGGCTTGCGCTCAAGTTTTCTCCCTCTAATTTTACTCTCCTCATTAATAGCCCTCTTCTCCAATTTAAAATAAGGTGAAAAATTATGAAAAATCTCACTTTTGCAGAAAAGATTGCCCGTTTTGTCGTGAATTTGAACTATGATGATATCCCGCAACGCGTTATTAAAAAAGCAAAGGAACAAATCCTTGGCGTCCTTGGTGCCATTTATGCAGGGTCCCAGACTTTACCTGGAAAGATTATTATAAAAACTATCAAGGAATGGGGTGATCGCGAAGAGGCAAGCTTAATCCCCTCAGGGGTTAAAACATCTGTTCGTTCGGCTGTATTAGCGAATTGTTCAGTGGGAGTTGCCCTTGATTATGTAGACTATTTACTGAGCGGACATACTGGAATTTCAGCCGTTCCCGTCTCGCTTGCTATTGGAGAAAAATTAGAAAGTAGCGGGAAGGAAGTACTCGTTGCCCAAATAATAGCTAACGAAATTGAGGGAAGACTCGGGACTTCCGTATTTATAGGACCACAAAATGGGCAATGCTGGTCTTATATCCACTTAATTGGAGGGGCAGTCGCTGCAGGTCGCTTACTTAACTTAAATGAGCACCAGATTACAAATGCCATCGGAATCGCCTTATCTCAGAGCATTTTCACAATTCTACGCGGATTTATGGGACCACATAGTAAATTATTCACCACAGGGATCCCCTCACAGCTCGGCGTTCAAGCGGCATATTTTGCCATGAACGGTTTAACCGGCGCAGCAGATATCATAGAAAGCCCCATTGGATTCTGTTCTCTTATGGCTGATATTCCTCTTAAATTTATGGTAACGAGTGCATTAGGTGACGCATGGGTGACCGATACAATTTGCTACAAACTATATCCTGGTTGCGCCTACATCGATGGAATGGCAGATTGCATTTTAAAAATATTAGAAAAAAATCCTTCCTTGAATCCTAATGAAATTGAAGAAATTATCGTTTATTCCTCCATCTTAACTTCGGTTATGAATGATCTAGCGATTCCATATGCTGACTTAGACCACATTAAGAAGGAACAATCTCATGTCGCCTTAAACTTTTCAATTCCATATAACGCGGCAGTACTACTCATTGATAAAGAATTGACGCCAAAACAATTCACAGAAGAACGAATTTTGGACCCGCAAGTCCATGAACTCGCCAAAAAGGTAAAGATTGTTAATGATATTTCGACATCAATGGATATTCTCGAAGCCTTGCCCTCTATTCAAATTCCAAATCCAAAGGATATTATTGCAGGCAAATTTTCTCTCAAAGATGTAAATCTTGAGAAAGTCAAAGTCGGATTTGGAGCAAAAGTAAAAATTAAGATGCGAGATGGAACCGTCTATCGCGCATCCCAGAAAACCCCTAAAGGCACACCGGGTAACTACATTCCACTAGAACGTAAATACCGTCAAGAAGCAACCGCAATTAATTTACCACAAGATAAAATTCAAAATGCACTAACTACTGTGGAATCACTTGAAAAATTGCAAAATATACGCGAATTCATCTACAACATTATATTATCTTGATGATTTTAAAATTAATTATTTTTTCTTTGTTTTTCTACTTTTTTATGAGCTAATATTGATAAATTAACTGAAATTCCACTTTCTATTTAAATCATCGATTTGAAATCTTTCCTTTATTCTTTCAATTTCTTCTTTCCGTATTAAAAATTATCTATAATCAATTAAAGTAAGTGATTTTAGATAATCCTATACTGGATATATATTAGATAGTTCTAAAAAATGTGGAATTTCTCTTTCAAGGTAATTGACTAATGATCTAAAAATCTCGAGAAAAAGTTTGACTAAAAATTTGGTTGCAAAATGAAAACACCACATAAAATTTTTCTAGAGTAAAAATGCTTGTCTTACCATAAATATATCATAAAAAAAATAGGAGGTTTTGCCCTCAATAAAAGTCATATTTGTAATTGAGGGAGAAAATATGGCAAATATTTGAACCGGGCAAAACCTTTTATTAGATAAGACAAGACCCATTCTTTGAGAAAATGTGTCTTATCGTTATATAATAACGAATCTTCCTATATAAGCTTAATTTTTGGTTTTTGTGTTAATAGGGTCGATGTAAAAGAAGGAAACCTTAAAAGGTTTTAACGAAAAATTTAAGATGTCTATACTCCTCAAAATTCATGATAAAATTTGAATGTGAATTAAAAAATTTCAATATAGTTTAGATACTCATGAAATGATCTAAACATCAATCAATCAATTTGATCGTGATCAAAATTCCACCAAGTAGTACAAATAATGATGCGGAGATCAAAAATTCAAATCAAGGGGCAAGTTCTCTTGAGGAGAAATTGTTAGAGGAATTACGCTATTTACGGTCCCGTGCAGGTATTAGGATGTCCATAGTCATCGGCTACGATGGTACCATACTAGGAATCCATGAAGATGCAGCATATGTTCCAAAACGTTTAAGAAAGGGGTCAAATAAAGCGCGATCTTCTAAAATTGATACATTATACTTTAGTAAATGGAGTACTTCTATTCATAGAACCATCGAATTTGTATCAGAGAAGCTTTTCGAGAATGGAGTCAAATTCATTTTATTGGAAGGCAATGATCAAACGAAAGCAATTATTGTTAATATGAAAAATAAAGAATTAGAGAAAGGAAAACCTTTTTTACTGGTGGGAATCCTCCCTATCAAAGGCACCGTTGGCTTAGCATATCAAGAAATGAAAGAATCGGCAGAACGTATCGCAAAAATTCTTCAGGAATACAACTCAAAATAATTTTTTAATGAGCTGATTATTTTTGAATTTATTTTCCATTCAAAGATATAGATTAAATTCTTCAATTGGTGAAAAAAAATGAACTATGAACTTATTACGATTGAAAAGCAAGGAAAAATTGCAACTATTTCACTAAATACGCCTAAAAATTTAAATGCTTTGAATGTAGCGAACCTAACAGAACTTTATTCAGCGTTAAAAGAGTGTGAGGATGATTCTATTCGAGTAATTATTTTTACAGCAAAGGGTAAACTATTTTCAAGTGGAGGAAATGTAAAAGAATTTATGAATGCTATTAAAGCAGGTACTGCTACTCAAAAAATTGGAGACATCGCAGAAATCTTGCATAAATGCGCTGAAAAAATTATGACCCTTGGAAAACCCGTCATTGGTAAAATAAGAGGCGGTGCTTATGGGGCAGGATTGAACCTTGTTTTATGTTGTGATTTAGTTTATGCCGAAGAGGACGCTATATTCGATGAAGCTTTTGCAAATGTAGGGTTAAGTATTGATGGGTCGGGTTCATACACGATTCCACGTATGATTGGAATGAAAAAAGCAAAAGAATTCTTCTGGTTAGGAAAAATAACCGCAAAAAAAGCAGAAAAATGGGGTTTAATTAATAAAGCGGTCCCTAAAGATGAATTAGACCAGGTTGTTGAGAGCGTTGCTCAAAAATTGGCAGACCATCCTCCCTTAAATATCATTAACACAAAAAAACTATTAAATATGACTTTTTTAAATACAATTAAGCAACAATTAGACGCTGAGCGCCAAATTCAGATGGAAGTGGCTGCCTCAGAAGACTTTGAAGAAGGCGTAACAGCTTTCTTCGAAAAAAGAAAACCCCTTTTTAAGGGAAAGTAATATAATAAAAATTTTGGGGGCATTTCATGAATTATAAAAACCTGAAATTAGAAATAAGTGATGCAATTGCTAAAATAACACTCTTACCACCTGAAAATAGGAAATTTCCAACTTTAGATCAACAAACTGGAAAGGAATTATTGGCAGCTATCGAAGAATGTGAGCAATTAGAAAAAGTTCGGGTATTAATCATTACTGGAACCGGAAAAGCATTCAGTGCAGGCGGCGATATCAAAAAATTCAAGGAATCAATAGAATCTGGAAAAGCAGGAGAGTTTATGGATGAGCTTACCCGAGATCTCTACCAAATTGCATATAAATTAAAAACTTTAAGAATACCTGTAATTGCAGCTGTGAATGGATTTGCAGTAGGCGCTGGTATGAATTTAGCATTATCCTGTGATCTAATTATCGCCTCTGAAAATGCGAAATTTGCTGAAAGTTTTATTAATTTAGCCCTAATCCCTGGTTTTGCTGGTACATATTATCTTCCAAAACTTCTCCCTTGGCCTAAAGTAGCAGAGATCTGCTTTTTTGGGGAAATGATAAGCGCCGCCGAAATGGAAAAATTAGGATTAGTCAATAAAGTTGTACCTCTCGAAGATTTAGAAAAAGTTGCCTCTGAATATGCTAAAAAATTGGCAAATCAACCTACATTAGCGATTGGACGCATGAAAAAATTATTTTTAGAAGGATTTAATAAAGATTTCCAAACTGCAATTGAGGATGAGCGAATAATACAAATAAAAAGCGCTGAAACGGAAGATTATAAAGAAGGCGTTTTTGCATTGAATGAAAAGAGAAAACCTCTTTTTAAGGGAAAGTAGATTCCCCTATTTTCTGAATCTTTTTATATTATTAAGCCTAAAAAGTAATAAATAAAAGTAAAATTCTTATTCCTACAATTAATACGTTATTCCTCATATGAATTAGTCCATATTATCTCATTATTCAGCACGAGTGAAGTTTATCGAAATGACGCTTGATCCTACTGAGTTAAATAATAAAATGGATGAAGGCAAATATTCTGAGGTTTTTTCCGAAATTCGGGAATATTTAATGGCAAATCCTACCGATAAAGAGGCAAAAAAACTCTATAAAACTCTCCAAAATGAATATAAAAAAAGAGAACAGAAATATATTTTCTCAGAAATTGATACAAAAATTGCACTCCAATTATTTGATGATGCTCTTAACCTTTTAGAGAAATATTTAGAAATAATCACTGAGGATAAAAAAGCCCTTCAGCTTAAAGAGAAAATAATTCAACAAAAAGTAAGATACGAGATAGAAACAGGTTATACCGAGGCAAAAGAACAATATGATTTGCAAAATTACTCAGAAGCTCTGAAAATTTTAAAACCATTACTGAAAAAATACCCTTCTGAAACTAAATTATTGAAATTGAAGGAGCAAGTTGAAAAAGATAGATGGCAAGCCCAGTTTAATAAATGGTATTCTGAAGCGAAGGAATTTCTTCTAAATGAACAATTCGATCAAGCTCTTAAAAAGGTTGAAATGATTTTAAAAAGAGATTCCTCAAATAGAAATGCAGTGAAACTAAGAGAAAAAATTTTAGAAGAACAGAAAAAAACAATGAAGAAGAAGTTGTGGGATGAAATAAACGCCCAAGTTAAAGTCCAAAATTTCTCGATTGCGATAGAAAAAATTAAAGAATTATTGGAAATTGACCCAAATGATAATAAAGCAAGTAAATTACAAAGTTCTCTCATTGAAAAAGAGGCAAAATTTGAAAAGAAAAAAGTAATAGAACTCGCAAAGGCAGAATTGAAAGCGTATAAATTTGCCGATGCTCTGAAAGCTATTGATAATCTTCCTGACCATCTTAAAGCAGATAAAGATATTATGAGTTTGAAAGAGCAAATTTTAGCTGAAGAATTAGAATTTAAACTTGATAATTTAATCAAAACTGCTAAAAAATTTCTGAAAGAGAAAAATTATCAAGCTGCCGAGGAACGAATCGAGGAAGCTTTGAATATTTCAAATAATATGTCGAAAGAAGCAATAAAACTTAAAGCGGAACTTATTAAAAAAGCTACAAAAGAAAAAATTGAGGGGTTATTGGGTATCCTCTCTGTCCACCAAAAATCGAAGAATTATGAAGCCGCCTTGGATGTGGTTAATCAAATTTTGGATCTCGATCCAGAACATGCGAAAGCATTAAAGTTAAAAGCTCATTATGAAAAGGAACTAGGTATAACCACTCCACCAACCGTAGAAGCTCCCAAAGAAGTACCCCCTGAAAAACCAGCTCCTGCAACTAAAGGTGAGGTTCAAGTAGTTCGTGAATATGATTATGTAGGCGGCGAAATTCGGTTTAAAGTAGCAATTCGGAATCTAACCGAAACCGCAATTACTAATGTCACAGTGTTGCTTAATGTGACCGAACAATATACCATTGAATCGCTTACTAAGCAAATATCTTATCTAGCCCCCGGAGAAACGCGTGGTGTCGATTTCATGTTAATTCCAATGGCTTGTGGCCAATCGAAAGTATTTGGAACTGTTTCTTACTCTGATGCTTTTGGACAGCCTCATTCAATAACCATTAAACCTAAAACTATTAGTATTAAATGTCCTCTGGTCGTTCCTGAGAGTGCGACCCGAGAAGAAATTGATAAATGGTTAAAGAGTCAACTCCGATCCACGTGTTCTGTCGAATTAGGAAACCTTTCAAGAGAACAAGCTTTTAAAATTGCAAACGAACAAATTGCCGCGATGGATCTTCACAATGTGTTTATGGATGATGCTAATTTAATTTCTGAATTTTTAGGAGTTGCTAAAGTAACCCAAAATAAGGTACTAGTCCGAGCGACTGCTCTTGAGGATAATATCAAACTTGATGTTTTTACTAATGATATGAAATCAGCAACTGGAATTTTGGCATATATTCGTAATCTAGTAAATATAGCTATGGATGTGCAGAGCGATCTCCAAAAGAAAGAAGATAAAATTGGATTAGAGATTCTAGATGCTTTCGAAATTATTGGAAGAATAACTAAACTTTGCGATTTATGCCAAATTTTAGGATCCGTAAAGGATGGCGTTTTACTTTTAAATGAATTGAAAACTCAAATAGAAAATAGCTTCTTAAAAGAGGAATTACTCTCCGAAATCGTTAAATGGAAAAATGTTTTTCAGGCACAAGAACATGAAACGTGCAGTGAGGAAATTGCAAATGAATTGGAATATAATGCTATTAACTGGATTAAAATTGTCCATCAAATTGCCCAATCGAAATACAGCGTCTATAAAACCACCTTTGGCTCGGGTTCTAGTGCTGCCGCGAAAAAAATTGAAAGTCGAGTAGAGTCAATTGCAGATGAAATTAACGCCCTAGAAAATGCATACATGAAACGAATGTTAAAATATATAATGATTATTTATAAAGAGAACGGACTGGTGATGCATACCCATGCATTTGGCAAAGTTGAATTCGATAGTGACATCGTTGGTGGATTTCTCACAGCGATTCAAAGTTTTGGACTAGAAATCTCCCAAAAAGATACCCCTGTTACAAAACTAGCATACAAAGATTTTGAGCTCATATTAAAAGATGGTAATTTTGTAAGAGTGGCACTTGTACTCGCTGGAAAAGGTACTCCTCTAATTCAAGAAAAACTAACTATGTTTGTGAATGAATTCGAACAAAAGTATAAACCAAATCTCCAAAATTGGGACGGAAATATTGATCCCTTCAAATCACTAGGTCCACTTATTAATAAATCCTTTAATATTGAGGAATCAGAAGAAAATTCTTAATATAAATACACGTAATTTTCTCTAAAAGTTTTTTATAGACACAACGATTTAGTTACTTGAGTGACATAAAATGGATTATAAAGAAAAAGGTAAGGATATTTTACAAATTTTCAATGAATTTGAACAAAAATTGCGACTACGGGGTTCCATTACACCCGAAAATTCAATTGAAAATAGATTCAATGTATTTGAACGATTAGGGTTTACAACTTCTATTAATTCTGAATTAAAATATCTTGAACAAGATAATAACATAAAAATTTTGTCACCTTTTTCTTTAAACCAACAAAGATCATCAGAAATTACCCCCTCAAAATTTAGTCTGCTCACCCCCTATAATTTGGATGGTGTTCGGCTCAATCCCATAATCAAACGGTTTAAATTTATATCTTACCTTTTAATGGTACTTCTTCTTTTTGCTATTATCGTCAATTTCATTATATTTTTCATTTAATAGGCAATTCAAATATTGAAGAGATAGAATTGATTTGCGTCCTAAAATGAAAATAGAGTGAAAATAGTGTATTAAGACAGGTTTTTTTAGGTTTTTCTTTTTTTTTGAACATTTAACTAAACACATTTGTCCTTAATTTCTGCTAAAATGAAAAAATTAAGT
>SUPS01000002.1:35168-50296 GCA_005191415.1 Candidatus Helarchaeota ASGARD archaeon Hel_GB_A | reverse complement strand
AATTAACATACTCCAATTCTCGCTTGATTGGAATGATAAAATGACTATGTTTCTTATCTTATTTTCTGCAGGACTTATATGCCTGGTCAGTGCAATCTTTCTTGCCATCTACCTTCTAAAAAGCGATAGATTCCTGGATAAATCGAAAAAAGAAGTATCATCTCCTTCTTATCCATCTTATGATCTAATCGAGGAAGAATCACGTCTGGCTCGGATAAAAACCAAAATTGGTGCAGCTTTTCAGAAAATAAAGAGAATTTTCAAACGTTCTAAGGAAAGCTCGAACGATTTGAAGTCAGATTCACAGAAATCTTAACTTATTTTATATTTTTCTTAATATAATATCAAGAATCCGCGAATATATATTCCGATATTATGTAGGTATTTAATTAAAATATCCTAACTTTAAACTATGAAAGTTCGATGCCAAGGATGCAAGGATTTCAAATTCAAAAAGCAACTTCCCGATTATCAAGTAGTTTTTAATAATTGGTGTGAATTGTACCAGTCGCCTTGTGCTTTAATTAAACACTGCAATCTTTATCCTGATCTCCTAAAGAAGCTCCCAAAACCGAAAACAACTAGGGATTCCAATGAATTATTTCATATATTTGCGAAAAAAACGCATTCTTCTCCACCGTTTGTGAAATAAAAAAAAGAGAAGAATTAGATTTTCAGGATTACCTTTTTCCTTTTCAAGAGTAACACCAGACAGGCTATGAAGAATCCTATGCCAACCGTCCAGAGTTCGAAGCCTGGGATTGCGCCGGGGTATGTAACGTCACCATAAATAACATAAGTGGGATCATGTACAAGTTTGCTACCATTGAAGTCAGGATAACAAATCTCATAGAAATAAGTATTATATGTTACACCTGCAGAGAGATTCCATTCTACAGAACCTCTTTGATTAGCTGCTTCGCCCGTTTGATCAATTGTAAATTTATAAAGTGCCCAGGGTATTATGGCGCTATTGGCAGTATGGGTAGGGTTGGTTGGATCTTCATTATCAATTGAATATTTATCGCTTGTTAGATTGAGCCCTGCCACACGACTTGTGTCAATAAAGAAATCAAGGGATTCAGTCGTCGATGTGGTTTTATTGACTGTTGGAGGTATAGGTACTCCACTACCCGTATAAGCAGTCGCATTAAATTGAGGTGCTGATGCATTAATTTTATCCTGAATTCGTAATTCAAAAACATCCGATAGGTAGAGTACTGCAAGATCCAAGTCTTTATAGATACCAGTTAGCCCTTCTGTCCCATTTATTGCTCCAAATGTCTGATCTACCTTTATTAATCCATTCAAAGTGATAGTCCTTCCGCTTCCTATAGTTTGAGGTCTGAAAGTGAATCCAAATGCCGTATCTTCCATTGGAACTACAGGTCCATCTAACATCATGCCTATCTCTGCACTTTGGCCATATGGATATAAACGGACTGTCGGATTCTTTATTGTAGCGTTCCAAGATAGTTTCTCATTTCCTGGTGTCTCATCAATAACAGGTTCACCGAAGACAATGTCCGCAGCTTTTACAAGATCGAACATGCAGACGGCTTCGCTTGAATACGGATAATAGAAACCATTAGCGGTCTCATTGAAAGAGAGATCCATTAATCCATCGTTATCTGTATCGTTGTAAAGCGCAACTCTGAAAAGTAGATGCCGAATACTGACAATATCGAAATTATATTCGACTTTTAGTGGTGTAAATGTAAAATGCACGTAAAATTTTTTCAACCAGATCTGTTGGATTAAGTAGAAAAATCTGCTGAAAGAACCTGTCGTGGTGCCTGCTGTATCATTCATAAGATAATTAAGAGCAGGATCTCCATGCATTGCTTTATCATGGAGTTTTTGTTGAAGCATCGGTGATAATTCATTAAAATCTTTATCTGGTGAATTTGGTTATCTATTGAATATGTTACGTTGTAATCGAATTGCCACAGAAATACTGGACAGATAATGAAAACCTCGTCTCCAGTTAAAATTTTATCCATATCTGTCAAAACTTTGTTTAATAACGAAAGTAGCTTTAGTGCGTCTTCATTCGTAATGGCGTTCTCTAATTCCACCAGAAAAGAGGTAAAGCTCTTGTCATTATCCCAGAGTATCAGTTGGACATAGGCATTTTGCGTAAAATTAAACTTATGCACTATAACGCTAGCATTGGTTCGTAAATAGACTTTTTTTCCGCTTTCATTATTGACGCCAGTATATATTAATCCATAGAACTCGTCGTATATTCCTAATTCCGAGATCTTATCTGATGATTCTATGGACATGTAGGCAACTTTTCCGTCAAAAAGCAACTTACTCGTCAAGTTTGATAATGTTTCATTGTCATAGATTGAATCTAAAATGACTTCTAAAAACTCTATTCGGTCATTGTCCCCAATTTCTGGCTCGCTGGGCTGATCTGCGTGAGTTGTAAGAGGTGCTAGGAAAACAAAAGAGAACGCAAGAATACTGAGCAAAGCCAATGTAATTATTTTATTTTTCATGGCTTTTTCACCTTAGGTATAGAATTAAAATATATGCTTGCATATAAAATTTACCAAAATTCCCTAAAAAAGCAGAAGCTTCTATATTGTATTTAGTAGAATCCGCCAAAAATTTATTCTATCCACCAAAGATATGTTTTTCGTTTTATATCCAGCTTTCCTTTGATGAGACCACGCATTTTTAATTTATTAAGAAGAAGTGGTGGAATATCTGGACAATCAATTTCATCCAAGACTTTTTGAATCTCAGCAGTTGTCATTGGCTTTTTATAGGACTCAAGAGTCATTAAGATAGCTTTTGTTACGCGATCTTCATCATACTCTTTTGGCATACAACTCCAATCCTCGAACGTTAGGGACTTATTTTACTTAAGCGCTTCTTCTAAGAGTGATTTACCCGCTTCCAAAATTTCTTTTAATTCATTTTTGGTATTTGCTTCTCCATATAGCCTCAATAAGGGCTCGGTTCCCGAAGGTCTAATAAGTAACCAGTTTCCATTCTCTAATACGAATTTAAAGCCATCTATATCTGTAGTTTTTATTACCTTCTTACCAGCTACTGTTTGAGGCAGAACTTTTACGATGTTCTTCATTACTTTCTCTTTATTATTATCCTCGCATGGGAAATTTACAAGGGTAAAGTAAATTTCCCCATATTTATTGAATAAGTCTGTTGTAACTCTTGATAATGGCTTCTGATAATATGCAATCATTTCTAATACTTTAAGGTTTGCAAAAATTCCATCCTTCTCCGCGATATGGCCTCGGAAAATCATTCCACCTGATTCTTCTCCACCCAATAAGAGATGTTTTTCCCGCATATACTTGCCAACATATTTTGCCCCTACGGGTGTTTCATAAACGGTGAGATTATGTTCTTTTGCAATTCGATCTATCAAATGAGTGGTCCCTACAGTTCTGACCACATCTCCAGTCATTCCTCTAGTTAATTCATATTCAAGAAGGAGGGCAAAGATAATATTTGCATGAATAAAATTACCTTTATCATCAAGGACTCCCATTCTATCGGCATCTCCATCGCAAGCAATTCCTACATCCAACCCCTTCTCTCTAATAAGCTCCCTAACTTCCTGTAATGTTTCCGCCGTTGGATTTGGAGATCCTCCACCAAAAGTAGGGTCCAGATAGTCATGGAGTATCTCAACTTGAACCTTTAACTCTTTAAGAAGAGGAGGAATATAGGTCCTTGATGTTCCATATAACGCATCAAAGACGATATTTAAATCAGCATTTTTAATAAGTTCGCTGTTTATTATTTTAAGAACATGTTGAATGTATCTTTCTCTTAATATAACATATGTTAATTGGTGCTTTTTTTCCGCTATACCAAGTTCGCTTTTTTTTATGGTGGGATTTTCCCAAACTTTTTCAATTTCCTCCAATATTGGATTTGTAATATCTGGCAACGCGGGAGATGCATAATAGGGGATAAATTTTATGCCATTGTATTCAGGTGGATTGTGAGATGCTGTAATCATAATACCTCCATCCAAATTCCGATCTTGTATTGCATGTGTTACGACGGGAATCGGTGTATCTTCCTTTGTTAAGAGTATGCTGATTCCATTCCCTAAAAGAACTTTTGCAACTTCTTCGGCAAATAATCGTGAATTCTTCCTTGTATCATAGCCAATAACTATTCCTTTTTCATTAAATTTATTCTTATTTAAGTAATTGGCTATTCCTTGTGCCGCAATCGCAACATTCTCAATTGTAAAATCTGTATCCATTGTGGAACGCCAACCATCCGTTCCAAAAGTAATAACACATTTCATCATTTTTACTCCCAATTCTTCTTTATCTTTCCAATAAACTTTAATTTATAAGACTGTAACGGATTTTGCCAAGTTTCGAGGTTTATCAGGATTATGATTTCGGCGGACAGCTGAATAATAGCTAAAAAGTTGCAAGGGAACAATATTGACTAACGGGGTAAAAATGTCGGGAACTCCTTTTGGAACCCAAAAAGTGTGGTCCGATAAATCATGAATTTTTCTGCTATCTGTCACACTAATAATACGGGCGCCTCGGGCTTTCATTTCCATAATATTCCCAACAATTCGGTCAAATGTGTTATCTTGAGGCGCGATAAACACGACTGGGAAATCTGGCTCGATAAGAGCAATTGGACCATGCTTTGATTCTCCAGCGGGGTAAGCTTCTGCATGAATATATGATATTTCTTTTAATTTTAATGCCCCTTCCATTGCAGTAGGAGTATTAATTCCTCGCCCAAGAAACAGGAAATTTGGCTTATGTGCAAGAAGATCCGCAGTAACTTTAATGGAATCTTCTCGTTTCTCAATAACTTGTTCAATTAATTTCGGAATATTAAATAATTGTTGCCGTAAATCTTGAACTTCTGAATTATTCAGAATACCACGAATTTCAGCAAGAGTTAAGCCTAAAAGCGCTAAAGTCGTAATTTGCACGAGGAAAGTTTTCGTAGCGGCTACTCCAATCTCAGGTCCCGCCAAAGTATAGATAAAATAGTCAGCAGAACGTGTAATTGAGCTCCCAACTACATTCGTAATTGCGGAAATCTTAGCTCCATAATTTCTTGCATAATTTATTGCATTTAATGTGTCTGATGTTTCACCAGATTGACTTATCGCCAAAATAGCTGATTTATCTGTTAATGTTTCTCCAATTTTTTCTGAAAATTCAGAAGAAATTATTTGTTGTGAATTAATTTTAGCGAGTTTAGCGAAAAGATACCCCCCATAAAGACATGCATGATATGATGTTCCAGCTGCGGTTAAAATAATTTCATTTGCCTCATTTAATAATTTAACCAGCCGATCTATTTCTTCAGTTCGGATTCTTAAAGTGTTTTGCACGGCTTTAGGTTGTTCATGGATTTCTTTCAACATGAAATGTGGCATCCCGCCTTTCTGTGCCATTTCTGGGGTCCAATCTATTAATACGGGTTTTCGAATTTGAATGGGAGAAGAGAAACTTTGTATTCGCCTTAACTGGATTTCTCCTCCTTGAAGTATGGCTAAATCCCCATCATTCAAGAATAAAACTTTATTAGTCATGGGAAGAAAAGCGGGAATATCCGACGCACAATAAAGCGCTCTTTCTCCAACCCCTAATATGAGAGGGCTTTCTTTACGCGCACAAATTAGTTTCTTCAAATGAGAATATAACACTACAATTGCATATGTTCCATGGAGTTTCGCTAAAGTCGATTGCACTGCATCTTCAAGAGTATATCCATCCTCGATAAATGATTCAATTAAGTGAGGTATTACCTCTGTATCGGTTGCAGATTTGAATTTATGTCCTCGTTCAATTAATTCTTTCCGAAGTTCTAAGAAATTTTCAATGATCCCATTATGCACTACTGCAATTTGATTTTTACAATCTGTATGAGGGTGACTATTTACTTGTGATGGCTCTCCATGTGTTGCCCAGCGAGTATGACCTATTCCAATATCTCCTGGTAAAGCATCTAAATTCAATTTTCTATGAATCTCATCAATTTTTCCCTTATCTTTTTTGATATACAATCGTCCATTATATTTTGTAGCGACCCCTATAGAATCATATCCTCTATATTCCAAACGCTTTAAAGACTCTCGGATAACGTGTGCTACACTACCGCCATCAATCGCCAAGACCCCAATGATTCCACAGCACATCCTAAGTCCTCAAGCCAAAACGGAATTGGTTCCTTATAATTTTTACTTTTCCATATCTTTAATTTCCATCATGATTCTCTTTCAAAGATTTCTTTTTTCTAATATTAACTAAATAATAAGCTTAACTAAATAATAAGCTCGAAAATTATTGTTATTTAAATTCTTTGAAGATATTAAGATACTGGTACGGATAACTAAAAAGAAAAGAAATAAAAAATTAGGGAATGCCCTTAATAAATCGCTTTGTATTTTTAATCTCTAATCGGAGTAATTTCCGCTGAAGTTCATCTCGATAATTTATATCACGCGAATTTAAGAGATAATCCAGGGATTCCCGCCAAAGCATTTGATATTCTTCTTCAGAAAGAAAACTCATCTTTGAGAATTTCTTGATTAAATAAACAAGATCAATCATATTGGCTTTTAACAACGCATCCTCGTAAGCCTGTCTTGGATTCGTTAAGTTACGCTTTTGAAGGAAGTATTCAGTCACCCGATCGGCAATAGGTAGAAGGGAAAGATCCCGGATGTAAAGTTTTTTCGTAAAGTAATTTCGATCTTGATCCTCATAGTATGTATTTATTTTCCAGATTCGGTTATCATTTCGAGGCATGAAATACATGAAGTTTCGTTCAATACTTCCACTTCTATCTTGGAAGATACGCGTAAAAGTCCCAGGAATGAGAATGAATTTGAGGATTTCCATATCTAATATAGGAAGTGACCATTTTTTTCCTTGAAATTGGGCTACAACTAAATCTCTGATGTTACAAGTTCTCGGATTTGTCTTTAATCCTGCTAAACTTTGCTGATTTCGGTTAGCCACTCTCACAAGTGGAGCAAGTAGCCGCTTATTACTCTCAACGATATGCGTTAAACTGTTATCCATCATGACCAAATCAGGCTTGCAACCCTCAATCACGTCTAAAGTATGTCCTTGAATATCGTCTATAATTAATTGGTCAATTAAATTTAATTGCAAGTTATTATTCAGGAATTCCATCATCATACACTCATATTTTGAGTCTAGACTGAATTCCTTCTCTGTTCTAAACACGAGAGCTTTCACATAGATATTGGATGGTAAGGGGCCGAAGCGCCTAATATCCAAAAAGTTGCGAATATCGCCAATATTAATCTCTTTATCGAAAGATTTAGGAATGGCTTCAATAAGGCTGTCACATAATCGTTCAAATTCGCGGATGGAAATGAAATCTCCTGCGAGATCATGAAGAAATTCAATCAGTAATTGGGTATCTCGCGCTACCTCCGACCCATATTCCACATCTTCTTGTATAATTCGATAAGCTAAATAATCGATCAATTTACTAAATTTCTGATCGCCGAGAATATGGCGCCACTCTGAAATTTCACGAACTCCAAAAATGCCTAAAAGCTTCATTTAATAACCCTCCACGTCTGGACGTAGAGTATATCTAAAGGTGCACCTATAACCATTCTCCACTTCCTTCGGAGCTTCTGTTATCACATTAAACTCATAAGAAGGAAAGATGGTGTGTAAAATGGTTCGGATGATTTTTGTGCAATAATTACATAATTTTTTCTTACAAAATTTCTCATTTTTCGAGTTCAATAACGTTATTCCAAAAAGTATGTAGCCATGGCGAATCTTCTTTGAATATACTCGCGATTTCGCATGTAATCTCTTTTCAATCTCTTTTGAAATGAATTCATCAATACTTAGGGCTGCCCCTCCAGAATTAAGTTGATCTAACGCTTCACAAAATCGCTTTAAAACTCCCTTTATCCCTGGAGCAATTTTATAATATGTATTCCGCTGATCAAATGACCCATTGAATTCATAAACTAAGCCTGATTGGGTCAATGCTTTCAATCTTCGCCGAAGACTTGAGAGAGATGTCGAATCATCTGATGCAATTACCCTGAGCAGCTGCTTTTGTGACAAAGGACCATGCGTTTTATCCGAAAGAATCTTTAAAATATCAAAAGCGTCTTGCCGTAATTCACCTGGTGATTGTGTGAAAAAACTCCGAATAAATGCACTGAATATCTCCTTTTTCTCCTTGAATTTTTCTAAAATAAGTTCTAAGTCTCCTGGATTAATATATTCAGGAACTTCTTTTTCGCTAGGTTCAATTACCATACAAACCAACCGGCTAAACAGTAAAGCTACGCTAGCTTAGTAATGCATCCTAAATAAAGTCTTGTAAATTTGTTTTTTTTCGTGGTTTTTAAATTTAAATCCAAAATCCCAAAACTTTCATATATAAGCATATTAAATATGAAGTCCTCATCTAATAAGTTTAATTTAAATAATATTTTATGATAATTTCTTTTATAATTCAAAGAATATAAGGGATGCCGAGCAATGATAGAAAAACTTGAAAAATTCTTTGTAAGTATCGATCTTACCTGGTGTGATAATCTCGGAAAAGATGTTCATACATCTCCCTCTTATCAACAATTACTAGACTTTTTTCCGAACTTACGCGAACTAATACAAGAAGGACTGAACAATGATAAATTCGAGTATATAAGGACTTTGAGACATATTTTTCGTTTATTTAAAATATATTTTTTGTTGAAAGCAGGAAATTTTGAATATCAATATCTTTCAACTATTTCTCTTCAAAAAATCCGCGAAAAGATAGAAAAATTCTCAGATATGAATGAATTATACCTTCCTCTTATCCTGATGTATCATGACATTGGTCGTTTCTACGATCGGAAAGTCCATGCGTATCAAAGTAGTAAATTGATCGTTGAGCGCAATCTTTTTGATTGTTTTCCTTTATCTGATTTAGAAAAATTGTTACTCCGAAAAGTCATTGAATATCATCTTCTTCTTGCTACTATCTATACGGGAGAATCGACTTTTTTCGGAATACTTTCACTATTGAATGATCATGAATTTGTAAAATTAATTTCATACTCAGGAAAAAGTTATGCAGATTTATTTGTAGATCTTCTTGAATTGTTTACCTATTTGGATATTTTAGGATATCCTTATTCTCGTGTTTTTGATCATTATTTGAAATATTACGAGGAAATCAATAATAAGTTAAAAATTCTCCTAAAATTATGGCCGAACTATAGTGAAATTGTTTTAAAAGCGAAGCAATTCTCCTTGGAATGGCTAGATTGGCGACTAGCGGGCGCTCTCCGAATTTTTCAATTCGTCCATACAAAACCTCATTTAACGCAAGAATTTTATTACTCTATTTTGCGAGAAAGTCTGCGCCCAGAGTGTGAAAAACGTGGAATAACTTTCCAATGGCAAGAGGTAAAGAAGAGATTTCTACCGCATATTTATAAATTCCAGCTGAAATATGCCCTTCCCCTCCTAATGCTCCTTGCTTTTGGCGAATTCAAGCGATTTAGGTTAAAAGAAAACCAGAAAATTTCCCCAAAACTATTACAATTTTGGATACTTTTATCTCAAGAAGTAACACGAAGGGGATTGAGCGAGAAAGAAGTGGTTTGGAATATTTATTTCGAGAATCTGCCTTTTTGGTCTGAAATTACTAATTCATTCATTCAAAAACTCGAAATACATCGGTTAAAAGGTATTATCAATGCAGCTAAATTAGATTTCGATGAAGAAAGAAAAGAATATAATCTTTATTTAGACTTCAATCGGCTTTGAGTTTCAATTGTATCAGCTAGATCTTTTGCACGTTTCGCAAGAATTGTTTGAACCTCTTGAATATCTCCTTTAATATATTTAAGGACGGGAATCCAGAAGGGAATTTGAAGAACTAGAAAAATCGTGGCAAATTGTAGGGCGAGGAACTCTGCTTGAGCAGGATTAATTAATGTAAAATGAACAATTAACAATCCTCCGAACCACTGACCAAGAGCCCGTCCAATACTATCGAGAAAAGTGGCAGTCGCTATCATAGTCCCTCGATTCTCTGGTAAATTCACATCAATTAGAGAGGCATACCAGTTCGGGCCTATTCCTTGATCAATCCCTAACCCAATCGCTACAAGAGTAGCAATCCACCAGAAATTCGAGGAGGAGAGCGGAACGATAAATCCACAACCAATAAATGGAATTTGGAGCAATGCGCAATAGACCGCAAGTTTTGCTCGAGCACTCGGATCTCCTCTTTTATATTTTCTATCTCCAAGCCAAGAGAAAATTACGGTTCCAATTAAGAAGCCTAATCCAATGATTAATATTGTTGCAATTAGTTCGATTGTAAGTACTCCTTCTTCTAGATTAAATGATTTCGTGAGATAATCAAAGATCCAAAGGACCATAAGACCAGGATAAATTGTATCCACAAAGTTGATGATGAGCCAAAAATTACTTTTCCTTGTATAAATGTATTTTAAGTCAGATCGCTTAATTCGGTAAGAATAAACAAGTCCTTCCCTTGTTAAAAGATCTTTCATGAGATCTTCGGTGGCTGCACGTTTCGGTTCTTTGAAAAGAATCAAAACTGCTGCGAGAAATAACCCCGTTACTCCGATAAAAAGAAAAGGAGCTTTCCAGAGGTGTGTTTGCCCAGTTTGCTCAAATTGGGTATAAACATCAGCTCCAATTATCGCACCTGCAATCGCTCCGATAAATGTTGCAATTCCCCATACTGCGAATGCTTTAGACCGATTTCCTGTTGAAACAATGTCACAGAGAAGGGAAAATCCCACGGGCATTAATGCTCCTAACCCAATGCCTGCAAATGTGCGTGCCAAAAGAAATTGCCCCATCGTTTGGGAAAAGAAAGTAAGAATCGCAAAGAGTCCCCACAGAGAACTCCCTAAGACTATTAAATTAATTCGCTGAAATTTATCTGCCAAATAACCAAAAACGATTGTAGTTACGGCAAGAGTGATGGTATATAGGGCAACAATTGCCCCAAGAATATCCTCCGTGAAACCATAATACGCTTGAATCGGATCAACATTGGTTGGAACAATTGCTTGCTCAAATGTCATTAAATTAACAAGGATTATAAAAAGAACAACCATAATATAATTTTGGAAATTCCTAGGTTTGTAAATTTCCTTCTTGTCTTTGGGATCTCTTTCAGTATTAAGGACCAATTTCTCTCCTTCAAAAAAAATTTTTTAGATATTTTTGAATCATTTACTTTAATAACTTCTTCGATTTACCTTTTTATGAGTGTGATGGTATGAAGAATATTTGGGCTCCCTGGCGATTCAAATATGTAATCCAAGAGGAACGAGAAGAAGGGTGTCTTTTCTGTAGAGTTGCCAAAGAACAGGATGATGAAAAAAATTTGGTGCTTTACCGTAAAGAACATTGTTTCATTATGCTAAACCTTTATCCCTATAACAACGGACATTTAATGATTAGCCCATATACCCACGTAGGTACTCTAGAAGCTCTTCACAAAGAAGAACGGGACGAAATCTTTGAGACCGTTGCTAAGGTGTGTGCAAATATTCGTAAAGAAATGAGTGCTGAAGGATTTAATGTAGGTATAAATATTGGGGCGGTTGCGGGTGCGGGGGTGGCAGAACATATTCACGTCCATGTGGTCCCACGATGGGCGGGTGACACAAATTTTATGCCGGTTATTGGGAATGTAAAAGTCATCTCAGAAGCGCTAGAAGATACCTATCGCAGATTGAAAAAATATCAGTATTAACATTTAGATTGGGTTGACCATAAATAGCAATGTACAAATTCCCATCGAAACTGCAAGTGTAATAGGTATTGTCAAGCTCCAAGAAAGAATTATATTTTTTATTGTTCTTCTATTGAAGCGCATATGTTTAATGATACTATTTCCAATAATTGCAAATACCAAAATGACTGTACCCGAAATTGGGAAACCTAGTAAAGTTGCAGCCAAAAGAATTATTAAAACACTGGTTTGAATCGCAAAGGCATCGCTTGGACGCATTTCAATGATATTTTTTCCAATGTTCCTTAAAACTCGCCGTCCCAAGACAAATAAACCTGCTCCAATTCCAATACCTCCAATCAGAAGTAAAACTATTACATCTGGTAGAGTAATGCTGCCTTGAAATCCTGTAAGCACACCGACTGCATTCCCTACATCATTTCCTGCCCTCGAAAATCCGGTCGCAATTACAAGCCCTACCAAACCAAACACGAAAAATTGTTCCATTCGTTCAATCCCCCTTAATCCCTTGGGTCGTGTCAAGATATATCGGCGGATAAACCAATAAACTCCAATCGAAACGATCAATCCTAAAATTGGGGAAAAAATCCATCCAATAAAGACTTCAAAAAATCCTCCCCATAAGACTGGATCTGTCCCATTCATTGCCAAGAAATATAATCCGACGCCTATTACGCTCCCAACCACACTGACGGTAGTCGAAACAGGAAGTCCCTTAAAAGATGAAAGGATGAGAAAAATGGACGTGCTTATAATAATTGCAAGGATATAATTCTCAGTTCTAGCAACTGGTTGTAATAATTCACTCCCCAATGTTTCACTTACAAATCCTCCTAGAAGAACACTCCCTATTATATTTACAATAGCTCCTATTACGAGTACATATTTTAATTTGATTGCTCCACTTGCTACAAGTGGTGCCATCGTTTCATCATTTGCCCCAATTCCAAAGGCTATTAGAATACTAAGTGCCAATAAGACAATGAGAAGCATTGTAGGATTTAGCGCCAAAATCTTTCCATCCTGTGAATGAACAACATTCGATAGACAAAGATCTAATTAAAAAGACATTTACAAAGAGTCATTATAAGATTTTATCAATTCATGAAGGTCTTAAAGATGCGCGACAAAAAAAAGCCTAAGCGTAAAATCGAAGACATAATGCGCGAGTTTAACGATTTATTAAAACATGGGATTGAGTTATTTGACCAAGGTATTGATTTACTTTGTGATGGTAAATTTAAAGAATTTCACAAAATTGTAGATGAAATCATCACTGTTGAAAAGAAGGCTGATCGTTTAAAGGATGAATTAATTGAAAAATTCATGAAACGAGAAGCCATGGCATTCAGTAGAGGAGATCGTATTGAACTAATTGAAAAAATTGATATTGTCCATGATTGCATTGAATATGCCGCCAGAACCATTCAAACCCACCCAATCAAATCTTACGATCCTATTACTGTTCCATTCAAACAATTCACTCATGATCTTGCAGAAGTTGTTAAGGCACTTGCAGGTGCAGTTATGTTGGCAGAAGATGATTTACATAAAACAATTGAAGCTACTAGAATGATAGAATCGCTCCGGAGATCTGCGCGGGACCATTCGTTTGAAATCATGGCTGAAATTCTAAAATCCGAACTTTCTACTCTTGATAAAGTTCTTTTATATTCAACCATTGAATATATGCTGGATATTCTAGATCGAGCTGAAGAAGCCTCTGATTTTCTCCGAACCATTGCAATTAAATATCTCGTTATTAGTTAAAATTGAAACATCATTTTTGTTGTTAGGTACAATGTTTCTTTTAATTTACGAAATTAGCGGGAAAAAAGATGTTCATGGATTACGTATGCGGCTCATCTATGCCTTACGTAAACAGAATGCAATCCAATTGATGAGATCAACTTGGCTCATATCCTCCATTGCGCCCGACCTTCAATCAATTTTGGACGAATGTATTTTTTACGGGTTTCCTGTTTTAATTACCAAATGGGATCCCTTATATTTACCGGATCATATCCGGAAGAAAGATGCCCCCCTTACTGACCTTCTTCTTGGAATTGTTATCCATAGTCCAGAAGTAACAGAACTTGGCATTACCCGCGATTTTCTTGATCGATTAGAACAACATGGACTACGATATCACGCCATTTTGGGGGGGGTTATGGGACGATTAGCAATTTTAGATGCCAAATTGGAAGAGAAAGTTTTTATTAATCATCCCTATAAACCATCTGGTGCTATAGATTATTTGATAAAAAGAAATGTGGATTTGATAATTCTTTTAAATCATGGAATCTCTCGAGAATCAGGAATTGAATTTGGGCGCCAAGTAGTCAAAAATTCAGCATTATTATCCTATTTCGATGTACCGCTGATACAATTGGATCGTCTAAAGGAAAAAGATGCATTTCTGATCTGTTGGACCCATGATCATCCTCAATTCAGGAAATGGCTCGATACGAATTATCAACTATCTCAAATCACCCCACCACCGCCCCAAGAAATTCTACGAACCGAAGGAGAATATATTACCCGAATTCTGCGCGCAGTTCAAATTAATGATAAAATCTTAGTTAATGGCGTGGTAATTGGCGAAGTGAAATCATCTCCTGTGGAGATAATTACAAAATCTAATGAAATTGTAGAAATTAAAGGAGCTCGAAAAAATCCACATGGTATTGAAAAACTTGGACCAGTTAATTTAAAAACCGCAAGGATAACGACCCTGCAATCCTTACGACGAGTTCAATTATCATCTAAACGAAAAAATTTAGGAGACAAAAGAAAAACCAATACTGTTATGCTTACTTGGAGAGGTGAACAAGTGTATTATCATGCAGATAAAATTGATTGCCTTATCTCTATCGGTGATGACACTACTTTTGTTTCAACTGAAATTCTTTCTAGGTTTTCTCGTCCAATAATAGGAATTATTGATGGTGATGCTGATGGGATACTTTATAGTGATTCAAGCCTTTCTCAACTCGCTGAAATTGCTCCCCCAAATTCGCTTTTCATCCAGGTTCAACCTGGAACAGATGATATTGTTGGACGCCGCATTAAAAACCAAATCTTTAAAAATCGGATGAAAATCAAGTGTGTGAATCTTGATGAATTGAAGAAAAAGATATTGGCTTTAATAAAAGATTATCTCATCGAAAAAATTGCTACTTAGCTTCTTCTTTTGGCCAGAAATAAATTGTGTATTCTGAATATGGATCGCCTTTCATGATACATCCTGTTTCTTCACAAACTAATGTATAAGGAAGCTCTACATAATCAACAATTGTTTGCATAGCACTTTCCATTATTCCACATACTACGCTTCCCCATGTTAATCT
>SUPS01000002.1:0-34828 GCA_005191415.1 Candidatus Helarchaeota ASGARD archaeon Hel_GB_A | reverse complement strand
TCAAGAAAATCGAGACTCATTATGAGCCCACACATCTTTCTTGCTCGCCACCAATAATAATGTTTTCCTATTTTAGCCAGTAGTTTCCCCATAATTCCTAATTTCTCTCTCACCATACTCATCCCTACTTATAAGTTACTACATGTTCGCATACCTCTGCACCCATCGAACGGGATGCTACTGTTTCACATTGTATTTCTGGTAATTTGGGTAGCCATTTTCGCAGCCCATTGATAATCCCTTCAATAACTGCCCCAATTACAATACAAAAAGGAATATCAGAATCAGTTACATCAAGATAACAGACTGGGCAATTCTTATCTCTCACAATAATTTTATCTAAGACTTCTTTCACTTCAATCTTTCTATAGAAAAATTGCTGATATGTTTCTTTAATGATATCCGGAATTGACTTAACTTTTGTCGGTTTCCAATATTTCAACAATCCCTCCGCGAGCCTATGACCCATTTCACGTAAACGTTTCATTGTATATTCATTACCATATTTTGTTTTGAGTAATGAGACAATTTCGCTATAAATAATTGGAATGAATGCTTCTTGATTCTTAATTTTTAGCAAATCTTCCCGTGTTAATTCAATAAATGGCTTTTTGCCAGTAAATACTTCCATATTTTCTCCTCATTTCTTAATACTCTTTTCAAAGAGCTTTCACATTAATAATGATAAGTTTTTTACAATAAATTAATCCTCTAATACTTTAAATATTTTAATAGCTTACAAAATGGATTGTAATTAAATGGAAAAGACCATTATCCAACCGAATATTACATTATTTAAACCTCCAAAACAAAGATTTGGCGGCTGTTATGGATTAGTAATAGAAACTGGTAAATCTGAAAAAATATTAATAGACTGCAATTTCCCCGGCGAACTTATGGACCCTTTTTTACATTTAATTAATAATGAAGTTCAGTATTATTTTGTCACACATTTTCACATGGATCACACGGCGCATGTACATCTTATTGAAGAAAAAACAAGTGCAACTATCTTCATGCCTAAACAAGAAAGTCATATTATTACTGATTTAAACAATTTAATTGAATTCGCTGGTATCGATAAAGCAGGCTTAGCAGATGTATGGAGGACCTTTGGTTATAAAATCCTCAAATTCAAGGAATGTAAATCCGTTGAAGCTTTTACCCCTGGCACAAAATTTCAATTCGATGATATTACAATTTCGACTCTCCATCTGCCTGGCCACTCTCCAGGACATACAGGGTTCATCATTTCGGATTTTTCCGACAAAGAGGAAAAAATTCTTCATGTAGCAGACTTGGGACTTGATCCTTTTGGTCCATGGTATGGTTTTGAAAAGATCTGTAGCTTACCCGATTATTTTAATTCAATTGAAAAGGTTGAAAAGCTCTTAAAGGATTGTAGATACCTATTAAGCTCCCATACTGATATATTTACTGAAAATTTTACTTCTATCATCAATAATGTAAGACTTAAAATATTAAAACGCGAAGATCTCATCCTAAATGCAATAAAATCATCTCGATCACCACTTACTCTCGATCAATTGAATGCATTAGAATTAATTTTCCCTATAAATAAATTTGCTCCGCCTGAACGCTTCTTATATCAATTTTGGAGTAAAAACTTTTTAATACATCATCTTTCTCGTTTGATTGCACAAAAAAAGATCTGTTACGTAAATAATGCATATTCCATTGCTTAAAACTGAAAAAAAGGTCTTTTTTTGCTATACAGATTCTTTAGCTGGAGATTTAGCCGCAATTTCTATACCACTTGGACCTAATGTTTCAAGTTTTTTAGTGAATTGTGTGATTTCTTCTGCGATCTTTTGTGCCTCAGTTGCCGATGCACTGACTATTTTCAGGCGTTCAGGATTGATTCCTTCTGATTTTAATAATTCCTTTAATCCTGAAATACGTTGTGATGCTTTTATGAATCCAGTTCGATAGTGGCAATCCTGGGGATAACAGCCAGCTACTAAAACCCCATCTGCCCCTTTCATAAATGCATGAATAATGAATTGCGGATTGATTCTCCCGGTGCAAAATACTCGAATAATGCGAATATTTGTCGGATATTGAATTTTAAATATTCCTGCTAAATCGGCTGCACTGTAGGAACACCAATTGCAGAAAAATCCAATTATTAATGGAAATTCTTTTTTATCTTCTAAAACTACATTTATTTCCTCGATAATCTGATTATTATTGAAAACTGCACAATCAATGGCATTTTCTGGACAAACGGCAGAACAGTTTCCGCAGCCGGCACATCCTAACTCGCGGATTTCAATTTTATCCTTTTGGATATTGATGACATTACGATCACAGCTTAATTCACAAAGTAGACACTTTCGACAGAGGTCTGTATCAATTGTAGGGGTAAATAGATTAATTTCAAGTAAATCTTGTTGAATCATAGTTACGACTTTTAAGGCAGCAGCTTCAGCTTGAAGAATTGTTGTTTGAATATCTTTAGGTCCTTGAATACACCCAGCCACGTAAATACCAGGTAATGATGCTGTTTCAGGCTTGATTTTTGGATGCTCTTCTTGATAAAAGCCATCATGGTCCACAACTACTTTTAAAACATTAGCTAATTCCATGGTACTTTCAGAAGGTTCTATAGCCGTAGCTAGAACTACTAAATCAACTTCCAACTCAATTATTTCGCACAGTAATGTATCTTCTGCTCGTATAATCAATTTTTTAGATTTTGGATCTTCCAAAATTTCCCCTAATCGTCCTCTTATGAAATGGATATTTTTCATTTGTTGGGCTTTCAAATAGAATTCTTCATATCCTTTCCCAGGTGTTCTAATATCTATATATAGTATATAAATTTCTATATCTTCATATCTTCTTGCAATCTCTATTGCATGTTTAATGCTATACATACAGCAAACGCCCGAACAATATGAATGTGCCAGTGGATGAAGATCTCGACTTCCTACACATAAAAGAAAAGCCATTTTTTTAGGCAAATGTCCATCAGAAGGACAAGCTAAAGTTCCCCGTGTTGGTCCGGTTGGATTCAATATCCGTTCCAATTCTAAAGATGTAATAATGTTTTCATATTCATTATATCCGAACATCTCTAAAGGTGTAGGGTCCAAAGTCCTAAATCCTGTAGCAACGATGATTGCACCCACTTCAATTGAAAGTATTTCCTCTTTCTGATTGAAATCAATGGCATCCCGTTCACACATAGCTTCGCATGCTCTACACCCAATACAGGCACTAGGATCAATAGTTGCGATATATGGAACTGCTTGTGGAAATGGGAGATATATAGCTTTCCGGGTAGAATATCCCTGATTGAAGGCATCTGGGACTTCAATTGGACATTCTTTAGAGCAAGTTTCAATGCAACTCGCAGTGCATTTCTCTTCATCTATATACCGTGGATGTTTTACTATTTCCACTTGAAAATTTCCCATAACGCCTTCTACTCTTTTTATTTCAGAATTTGTCAAAAGTGTGATATTGGGGTGCCTACTTACTTCTACCATTAAGGGGGCAAGTATGCAAATAGCACAATCAAATGTAGGAAATACTTTATCATACATTGCCATATGTCCGCCAATACTTGGACTTTTCTCTACTAAATAGACCGGATATCCTGCATCTGCGATTGATAAACTAGCTTTTATTCCGGCAATTCCGCCCCCTATTACAAGTGCTTTTTTAGCAATTTTTGTAAAAGATTTTCGAACGGGTCGTGCGTTTTTTACTCGCGCAATTGCCATTTTAATAAGATCAATGGCTTTATTCGTTGCAGCATCATGGTCTTCGGATTGATGCACCCAACTATCCTGTTCTCGAACATTCGCGAATTCAATATAGCAGGGGTTGATACCTAGCTGACTTATCACATCTTGAAATAAAGGTCCATGTAGCTTTGGCGTACAAGCAGCAATAACAACCCTATCCAGCTCATTTCTCTCAATCTTTTCTTTGAGATTCTCTTTAATTTTCGCCAGCCCTGCTTCTGAACATAAATATAAATCATCAAATACAAAATAATTCGGATTTTTTCCCAATTCCGATTTAACTTTTTCTAAATCAATTGTGCCTCCTATGTTCGTGCCGCAGGAGCATAGAAAAATACCTATCTTTGGTTCTGCCATATTGCTCACGTATAGTACTTTTAAAGATAGTCAATTTAGTTTTTCTCAAAAAAAGGAAATCTAGATTCCCTAAATTACTTAATTGCAAAGGTTACTAATTTTTTAAATATCCTTCAAAAGAGTCATTACGTGCTGACGAACTTCCTTTAAATTAGTTTCCGGTAGATTTAGAACGCGTTCACCTACATATCCATGCATTTCGAGTAAATCCTGATTGGAACAAAACATTGCTTCACTGATTTCAGATCCAAATTCTCTTGGAGGCAAGATCGCAGCTGGAACAACTATATCTTTCTTTAAATTTGTTAAATTCGTAACAATACTGATAATTTCTTCTCCATTGCCAACTCGACACACATTTAAGGTCCCTTTCTTGTCTAATTTTGTGATAGAAATGATTTTCACTGCAATAATATCAATCGCTTTATCTAACGTAATTGTATTCCCCAATTTCAGCCGGTCTCTAAAGCCTCGTAAAATATTAAAAATAAACTTTAATTCAAGCGCAATTAACTTATTTTTCTCAATTTCTTTATAATTTTTTAGAATGGCATCCCAGAACTGGTTTGCCATTAAATCAAATTCTTTTATCATTCGATCATTAATGAGATCCTCTGGTGCAATATAACTGAATTTAATAGTCTTAATGCTTGAATTCATTTTATTAATAGCTTCCAATGTCTTTTCTTTACTGGCAGGAAGTTTATATCTTTTAGTAATAGTCAATTCCTTTAGTCGTTTTAATACGTATTCTACCATTAAAACTCGTGGATCTTTACTGATATCTTGAGGCATCTGAATTTCCCCGATTTTTTCTTCTATTTACCTAGTGGGAAATTTAATTAATAGTTTGATCCATAGAATCAAAAGTGGTACTATGCGAGATGTAGCAATAATTGGAGTTGGAATGACCAAATTTGGAAAGCTATCTGATAAGGATCTGATGGATTTATTATGTGAATCTTCATTAAAAGCAATACATGATTCAAATACTGCAGAATCCGACTTTGATGCTATCTATGTTGCCTGTATGTGTGCAGAGACGCTGAATCATATGACGGGTATAGCAAGCGCCTTGGCAGACCGTATCAATTTAATTCCTGCCGCAGCAGATCATATTAAAAATGGTCCTGCTTCGGGAGGGTCTGCGATCAAAAATGCCTTTTATGCAATTGCCTCAGGGGCTTGTGACATGGTTTTGGTAGCAGGCGCTGAAAAAATGACGCATATTAGTACGCCAGGCTTTGTCACCTCCGCGGTAGCAACTATTACTCATCATACAGCGGAACGAATTCATGGGGTTTCACTTCCCTCCTTTGCTGGGCTATTAACTAGGGCATATATGGAGAAATATAATGTACTTAAAGAATGGATTACAAGTATTGCTGTGAAAAATCATCGAAATGGACTTAACAATCCTTATGCTCATTTTCAAAAAGAAGTTACACTCGAAAAAGCCCTAGCTTCTCCAATTATAGCTGACCCACTCCAACTTTATGATATTTGTCCAATTTCGGATGGCGGCGCCGCAATGGTTATGTGTCCTGCCGAAGTAGCAAAAAAATATTGCGATACTCCCGTGCTGGTCACTGGTGTGGGGCAAGCCACGGATACACATATTATTTATGAACGCGAAGATATTACGGTACTGAAGGCATTGCAAATATGTTCCCAACAAGCTTACACTATGGCGAAAAAAAACCCCGAAGATATAGACGTAGCTGAATTACATGATGCTTTTGCAATTCTTGAGGCGATAGAGAGTGAGGATATTGGGTTCTTCAAAAAGGGAGAAGGCGCAAAAGCGGCTTACGAGGGGCTGACGGAAATTGGTGGTAAAATTCCGATAAATCCTTCAGGCGGTCTGAAAGCGCGAGGGCATCCACTTGGTGCCACTGGAATTGCTCAAGTTATTGAGTTGGTTTGGCAGCTAAGAAATGAAGCCGGAAAAAGGCAAGTCGAAAATGCTAAAACTGGCATAACCTGTAACTTTGGAGGGTTTGGTAATAACATAGTAAGTATTTTAGTTGAAAGGATGTGAACTTTATGAGTGAAACTATAATTACCTGGAAAAAATGTAAAAAATGCGGAAAATTGCAACATCCTGATCATCTTCGATGTCTTCAATGTAAAAACACCGAATTTGACACGATACAGTCTTCAGGCGAGTGCATTCTCTTAACTTATACTATCTTAAAGGCTCCTCCTGCTGAATTTCGTGATAAAAAAGCCTATGCCCTTGGAATTGTAGAGTTCTCTAATGGTATAAGGGCACTAGGGCAAATTACAACTACCGAAAATTTGAAGGTTGGTATGAAACTAAAGCCTATATTCGGGAAGTTAACCGATAATCTAGACGGACAGCCTGTATCAGGCATACTATACCAGCCTATTTAGATGATAACTTGATTAGGTGATAATATATGTTTTCAGAAAAAACGCTTCAAGAAGTAGAAGCTAAAAGAAAAGAATGGGAAGAAAAAATATTAGCAAAATTCCTTCAAAAAGGGGAATTAAAAGAAAAATTTGAAACTTCATCAGGAATTCCATTAAAGCAAATTTACACCCCTGAAGATAATAAAAATTTAGATTATTTACCTGATTTAGGGTTTCCAGGCGACTACCCCTTCACACGAGGGATTTATCCCACAATGTATCGTGGTAGAATTTGGACTATGCGGCAATATGCAGGATTTGCCGATGCAATCCAAACTAATAAACGGTTCAAGTATTTGATCTCTCAGGGGCAAAGAGGGCTTTCTGTCGCTTTTGATTTACCTACTCAAATGGGATATAATTCAGATAATCCGCTGAGTCAAGGCGAAGTTGGTAGAGTAGGTGTTACGATTAATTCTCTAAAAGATTTTGAAATAGTATTTCAAGATATTCCCCTTGATAAGGTATCCACAAGTATGACCATTAATGCTCCAACTGCCGTTCTTCTAGCGATGTACATCGCAGTAGGCGAGAAACAAGGTGTTCCACCAGAAAAGTTAACAGGGACCGTTCAAAATGATATTTTGAAAGAATATGTGGCTCGCGGTGCTTATATTTTCCCCCCAAAGCCAGCTTTACGATTAACAGCTGATGTTATTGAATATTGTTCTCAACATTTACCTCGCTTCAACGCCATTAGCATCTGTGGCTATCATATGCGTGAAGCTGGGGCGAACGCTATCCAAGAAATCGCATTTACTTTGGCAAATGGTATTGCGTATGTTGAAGAGGTATTAAAACGTGGGATTGATATTGATGACTTTGCTCCTAGACTCTCCTTCATGTTTTGCACTCATAGGCATTTCTTTGAAGAAGTTGCTAAGTTGCGGGCAGCTCGAAGATTATGGGCTAGAATTGTAAAGAATCGATTCAAGGCCAAAAATCCTAGATCTATGCTTCTCCGTTTTCATACTCAAACCGCGGGAGGAACATTAACCGCCCAACAACCTGAAGTAAATATTGTGCGCGTAGCAATTGAAGCTCTCGCTGCAGTTCTCGGAGGCACCCAATCGCTCCATGCATGTGGTCCTGATGAAGCATTAGCTATTCCCACGGAAGAATCCGTTCGTCTCTCCTTAAGAACTCAACAAGTGCTCGCTTATGAAATGGGCGTTACCGATGTCGTTGATCCTCTTGGAGGATCCTATTATGTTGAATATCTCACTGCCAAACTCGAAGAAGAGGCAATGAAATACATTAACAAGATAGATGAGATGGGCGGTATGCCTGTTGCCATCGAAAAAGGTTATATTCAAAAAGAAATTGCACAAAATGCCTATTTAAATCAGAAAAAGATTGAAAGTGGCGAAGAAAAAGTTATAGGAGTCAATATATTTCAAATAGAAGAAGAATTGAAATTAAATCTCTTCCAACTAGATAAAGACATCGAAAAACGAGCCATAGAATCTCTTAATGAATTGAAGAGAAACCGAGACGAATCACTTGTCCAATCAAAATTAGCTGAATTAAAACGAGTCGCCCAATCTGACGAAAATATCATGCCTATTATGATTGAAACGGTCAAAAGTTATGCCACTATTGAAGAAATTTGTGATGTACTTCGTGAAGTATTCGGTGTTTATAAAGCCCCATCTCCTTTCTAAAAGATATAATTCCAATATTTCGCTTTTTTCAAAAAACCCATTAGATCCTTGAGATGCTCTGCCACCATGAGCAATTTCACTTTCTCTTTAGATAAATTAAAACCTGAAATTAAAATTTGGATGGATTTAATAGTTCAAGCACGTAAGATTCCCGAAGGTAAGATTGTTCCATCATTTCTCGAAATAATCTATCGAATTAGCTCTGATTTGAACAATTTTTTGAATTCTACTCTTTCTAACAATAACATTAAATCGATGTTCATTGGAATTCTATTAATTCAATACTTGAATACAAAATATGCTATTGAAAAGGTTATGATGTTTGCTAAAGGACGCTGCCGCGTATCTCCTCAATCCCCTTCTACCCTGCTTCACCAATTAATTAAAGCTTTTGAAAACGTTTTTTCTGATAGTTCTCTTGGTAAAGCACTGTTTTTCATTCTTCAAAGAAAATTCCATGCCGCACGAAAAGTTATCCTCTCATTGAAGAAAAATGATGATGAAATATCATCTCTTTTGGAAGCAATCATCTTTTCAATAATAAAACAAGAATTTATTCCCCTAATTCTCAGCGATTTAAACTCATATCAAACAAAATTCGCCCAAGATTCGCTCTCCATTTATTTTTCTATCTTAAAAAATTTGATCTACGAAATTCAAACATATCATCAAGCACAAAAATTGAGCCTTAAATATCTTAAGAACTTTTATGCAAATCTTTCTCAACTAAAAGGGCTGATCGATGTCCCAAGGAAACTTGGAGTTTAAATTCTTTTTTTTAAAAATTTAAGTATCGACTTCCATTCTGAATCCATTAAATATTTTCATCCAGAGGCATAAGAATGATAAATAAAGTTTTATTGTATCGTCCCACTTTTCCAAATGTTAGCCCAAAAAGCCCAAATCTTCTAGAATTGTACCATTACCCGCTCGGATTATTGAATATTGCTGCACAAATTAAAAAGTCTGGTTTTAATGTTCAGATACTTGATGAAATCTTATTGCAAGAAGCAGGAAAATCATTAGAAAATTTTCTAGATAATGTTTCTTTAGTAGGCATTACTGGTTATATTACTCAACATAAGATCATGTTGCTAACTGCAGAACGAATCAAAACCTATAATCCTAATATTATTGTAACTTTTGGGGGCCCTCATGTGACTCTTACAAAAGATCTTCTAGCAAAATCTCCCTATGTGGATTATATTATTCAAGGAGAAGGTGAATTTACTTTTAGTGAATTAATTGATAGATTAGACAATAATCGCCAAATATCTGATATAGATGGTCTAATTTTTAAAGAAAATAAAAGGATTAAAATAAATAAACCAAGATTTATAGAAAATTTAGATAATTTACCCATTCCTGCTTTTGAATTATCTAATCTAAAGACTTACTATGACTTATTTATGAAAAAATACGACGAATTAGGTGCTTTTTCATATCCTCGATCGTATCGAATTCCTCTCGAAGGCAGTAGAGGGTGTCCTGTCGCTTGTAATTTTTGTAGCGCTCGCACTATTTTAGGTTCCAAATGGCGCACTAAAACTCCCGAACGTCTAATTCAAGAAATATTAAGAATAGAAGAACTTTTCCCGAAAATTTTTCATGCAGAGGATACATACATAACATTTGTTGATAATAATTTTACCACTTCAAAGAAACATGTATTAAATTTCTGCTCTTTAAAGAAAAAATCTAAAATTGATATTCCTTGGGCTGCCTTAACTCGTGCAACTGATTTAACTTATGATCTTTTAAAAGCCATGGTTAATACTGGTTTCTTTGCTACCTATATTGGGGGTGAAAGCGGTGATCCCGATAGTCTATTGAACATCGGAAAAAAATATAAGTTAGATAGTACGATTAATGCCGTTAAAGCATGTATAAAAGCCAATGTCCAACGAATTATTGTTTCTTTCATAGTTGGGTTCCCCTTTGAAAATATGAACGCTATAAAAAATACATTGGAATATGCTTATAAATTGCGAGAATTAGCCCCAGATAGGATAATAATTTCTATCTATAAAGCAACTCCATTTCCATCAACCCCTCTTTGGAAAGAATTAGAATCCCAAGGGAAATTAAGCCCAAATTTGGAGAATTACGATCCTACAATCGCAAAGGGACTTGTCTTTGATCATCCAATTTTTGGTTACGAAGCTAAAGAGCTCGATATACTTCTCGCCTTATGGAAAAAACTTACCGCTCTTAAAATCCTTGAATCCAAATTTGTTGATCATCAATTATCTTTTCAACAATTTGTCCAATATATGAATAGAATTATTTTCTCCTTAAAATCCATAGGATTAAAGCAAATTCCTCGCATAACTGTTTATATGCTCTTTGATAAAAAACAACTCTTAGCTTTGGTAGACACTACGATTAAAAAAATCGAGAATTTCATTTTTGATTAAAAATTAATTTTTAAATCTACCGGCATTTTATGTCCGCATTGTCTATTCATTTTTTGTTTTGAGAATCTACTCATTTATTTTTTGATTGATTTAATGCGTATCTGAAAGTGAGTAAGAGGAGCGGAACCATATATCCGAGCAGCGTGAAAAATACGCTCCATTCCATCAAGGGCGTTTCATTCATCACGGTGAAAATCGAAACTGTCAGTGGAACAAATATTCCATAAATCCCCAAAATATAGTTGTAAGGTGTTGGTACAATCGTCTGTTTAGCAAAAATAATTGCCAATCCTAAAAAAATAGCACCAAACATTAATGATCCGAATGCCCCATAGGAGAAAATATAGTGTAATCCATTAATATCTCGATCCTCACTAAAAATACCCACTAATACCATTGAAATATTTCCAATCATATTCCAAAAAAATGCTAGACTTGTTAATCTATATATCCATCGGTGTGGTGCTGGAAGATCTTCCGCTTTCCGAGGTATTGGCGCAATATGATTCTCTAAATAGAATGTAAAAGGAATCATAAGAACTCCTGTGCCAATGAGCGCCGCATCAAGTAAAAAAGGGGCTGGTGTGTAATTGTAAGATCCCATATCTGAAATCCAGTTATCTACTATATTGTAACCTGTAGGACCTAAAAATATTGCGACAAGCACCGCTAAACAAAATAACCCAAAAAAAATGGGAATGATAAGAATGCCACAAATTTTGATGGTTTCTGGGCTCGTTAATTTTTCATAAGTCCGTCTGATAATGGAGCTCGATTTTGATTCACTCATAAAAATTTACCTACTCTTTTTTATGTAATTGTTTTTCCGTATATTTCAAAGTAAATGCGAGGACAGGGACTATCCATCCTAGAATCGCAAAAAGTAATGACCATTCTAATAATGGACCTGACACACCTTCTAACCCTGTAAAATTTAAGATGGCGACTGTAATTGGCCCACACACTCCCCATATTCCAATAGGGTAATTAAATGGCTTTGGAATGAGTGGCTGCCGTACGAAAAGAACTGCACATCCTACAAAAATCGCAGAAAATGCAAATCCCCCAAAAGCGCCATAGGAACAAAGTCCATGAGTCCCAAACTCCGCGGTGAGCGGATAATCTCGGTCCGCACTAAAAATTCCAACTCCAATATAAAAAAAACTTCCCAACATACTGAAAAAAAATCCCATACTCATGAGGCGATAACTCCAACGATGTGGTGCGGGTAATTCGTCAGCGGTACGTGGGATAGGTGCGATATATTTTTCTAAGTAAAAATGAAAAGGAATAGTTAATATTCCCGCAAAGATACAGGCAAGATCATAAAGTATAGGCACGGGTGTATGTTCATTTGCCCCTAAATCACTAATCCAATTATCCCATATCGTATAAGGGGGCTTGAAAATTGCAGCCACTAAAACTCCAATGCCTACTAGTCCAATATAGAGAATCAAAGATCCATAACCACAAATTCTAATCGTTCTATGCGCAGTTAATTTATTATAAAATCGATTGGCAAATGAACTCGCTTCTTTTGATTCCATTTTTCTTTCCCTCAATGGAAAACCTTATTTTTTCTCAGTTTATATTGAATATCAATTCTTTTTTTAATTCATAAACGTTATGTAAAACTATGAAAGAAATCATTATTGGCTTAATTCAAATGCAATTTATCAATAGTGAGACCGCTGCGGATAAAGAACGGAACCTCAAGAAAGCATATGAGATGATCGAACATGCTCATAGATTAGAAGTCGATCTTGTATGTTTACCTGAATTCTTTTCGGTTGGCTCATGGATCTCAATAGGAAAACCTCAACAACTTGTCGAACCTTTTTTGGGTCCAACCAATTTCCAGCTTGCTAAATTAGCTGAGGAATACTCCTTATACATCTGCGGTGGGTCTTTTCCTACAGAAAAAGATGGGCAGATTTACAATATGGGCGCATTTATCACTCCTAAAAAGATAGCTGGCGCATATGTTCGAGCTTACGATCGACCTGAATATTATACCTTAGGATTTGATTTCCCTATCTTTAAAACAAACCTAGGAAAATTTGGAATCATTATTTGCGGAGATATTTTCGTGCCTGAAATCGCCCGCGGATTTATGGATCATGGGGTTGAATTAATCTTAAATCCCACGATGAATGCTGTCATGTATTATGAACGGTTTATGGCTGCTGCAAGAATCCGCGCTTTCGAAAATTGTCTATTTGTCGCACAATGCGATCCCATTGGCTACCACCCTGCTTGGGGTGAAATGCTCGGCGGAAGTACTATCTTTAATCCTGAAGGCATCATTATTGAATCAGCTCCTCTAAACAAAGAAATGGTCTTAACTGCTAAACTACAACCTTCTTTAACAATTCAGAAAGTTGATTGGCAAACAGGGCGCGAATTTTTACATACGGCTCTTAAATCCGTTATTTCACAATTAACCTTTACCGAAATCCGATGTTAATCGTAATTAAAAATTGTGCATTATAGAAATAAATGGAATAATCCGTAAAATCAATGAAAATAATTTTAAATTCCTTTGTAAAATATTATACAAGCTGCATTTACTAATAATATTTGGTCGATTTACCATGCAGGAAACCGGATTATTTATTGAAATGGTCTTATGGATCATTTCACAGGTTATTGTAGCTATTATTACAATTTTACTATTCTATAAATATTTTAAATCAAAAAAAGAAGGTCTAGATGCAAGATTTGAATTGGGTTTAGCGGTTTTCTTCGCTATTAACTTAATAATCTATATTTATAATATATTTTGTAGTTTTTTCGTTACATGTGATCCTATATTTGCTGAAATTGTTTTAATTGTGACGTTAATTTCCTTAATTGAAATGGTTTTCACGATTGAACATGTAATCTTAACCAAAGACAGATACATCATCACAATCCTTTATTTGATAAATTTCGCCACCATTCTTATAATTGGAATATCTACTGGTAAAGGATTTCTTGTTCCACCAATGAGTGACTTGAATTTAGCTTTAATCTATTTTCTACCTTTAGTTTATTTTTATCTAGCATATAAAACCGAAGGAGTGGTACGCAAACGATCGACCCTTTTCGGGATAGGATTTCTGCTTACCTTAAGCGGTGGAACCTTCCGATACCAAGTTATAGAACAATTATTCCCGACCCTAGTCCAATCAAATCCCGATTTCTACCATGCATTTCCTGTAGTCGTCATGCTCGCTGGGCTTTGCATGATTCTTTATACTTCTCTAAAATATTTTAAATAAAATAGGATTGATACGACGATTTATCAAATTCTTTAATCTTTTCTATACGAACGCCTTTTTGTAAGGAGAAATTGGTAGGTGCATATATTAAGTGCAATTTTGGGAAAAAAGCTCCCAATCCTTTCGTAGCAAAGATTACAGCCGGATGTTTAACATCCTTAAAAACATTTTTACTAATTTCAATCGTTAATGTTCTGCATTGCTTTTCATTTATAAATCCAAGCGAATGAAGATATTCGTGTAAAAGGACATGATAAACATAGGACCATACGACGATATCTGGTTGTTCCGCGGTGATTATTCGAAGGGGCGTTGTATTCATTAATATCATAGTTCCCCCTGCAAAGAACAACCCTGCAATAAAATTCCCTCTATATATACCCATTTCTATTAATCCTAAAGATAACCCCGCCCTATGGCGTCTAATCTCCCTCTCAACGTCCTGCTTGACCTGTTCAAAGATCTCAGGCATCTGCCTTCGTAATTCTTCTAGATCCATCAAATATTGTTTTACCAACAATCTTTTTATATTTTTCACTATTTGTGACTAAAATATCTTACAATTTGAAAACTCAATTTTAAATAAACAAATGAATTTTTAGACATGAGGTGGCTTCTCATGAGAGTTGATGACAAAGAATTCGATAAATTCATCGATGAATTGCAAGAAGAAATCTACCAAGAAGAATTACGCACTTTTTCTAGGAAAGTTGTTGAAGAATATTATAATCCTAAGAATTGGGGGAAAATAGAAGATGCAAACGCGAAAGCAACCATCAAAGGTCCTTGTGGCGATACGCAAATGATTTTTTTGAAAATTCAAAATGGGATTATTACTGATGCTTCCTTTATGACCGATGGTTGTGGTCCCACTATTGCATGTGGTAGTAAATTGACCACAATGGTTCTAAATAAATCAATTGCTGAAGCAAAAAAAATTACTCCAGAAGCCCTTACAGAAGCATTGGATGGTCTTCCACCTGAACACCAACATTGTGCTCTTCTCGCTGTTAATACCTTAAAAAAAGCATTGGATACCTTTGAAAATTCAGAAGAAGATGAATAATACCATTCAACTAATGGAATAAAACGAATTATTCTAAAAAAATTAACGCCCCTCTCCTCTCTTTAATCTTCTTTCTCAAAAAATTATGATAATTTCTATTTTCATGAAGTACCTGTCTTAAAGGAGAATTCTAAAAGATAAGATTTAATTTTCTAAATTTTAGATATATTACAGAATGTAAAATAATGACTAATTATATTACAAAATCTAGAAAAATACTTATTTATTACTTCAATTTAAAAGTAATTTAGAAATAAAATATAGAAATTGTATTAAAATTATTCTTCGTCATTAATAAAGAAAAATAGGTCCGAGATGTGAATTCTTCCAGATATGCTCTAAAAATTACGCTGCTTAATATATTCATTTCTTTAAGACTATTCATTTCTTTAAGACTAAAAAAAGCAACTTTTTTACAAAATTTCTGAGATGCATGAAGCAAATGATTTTTCCATCTAAAATTAAAGAAAAAAAATCTGAGTGTGAGACGTATATATGCCCTGAATGTGGTAATAACTTTTATTTTATCCAAGATTATTCGCGGGGCGAAATTATATGTGGAGAATGTGGCATTGTTGTTTTAGATCATGTTATTGACCATGGACCTGAATGGCGTGCCTATGATTCTACCGAAAAAGAGAATAGGACCAGAACTGGAGGGCCTATATCATTTAGGATCTATGATAAAGGACTCTCCACTATAATAGATCGATATAATCAGGACTTTTTAGGCAGAAAAATAGCAAGTAATAAACGAGCACAACTCTATCGATTACGTTATTGGCAATTTAATTCACATCTCCACCGAAATATTGCAAGAAATTTAAATACTGCAATGAATGAACTTGATCGATTAGCATCTCAAATAGAATTATCTGCAAATATCAAAGAAATGGCAGCTTTTATCTATCGTAAGGCTGCTAAAGGGCAATATCTTAAAGGAAAAGTTATTTCAGAAACGGTCGCAGCATCAATTTATGTGGCATGCCATATTTATAATTTCCCAATTTTACTAGAAGAACTTGCAACTCATTCAAAAGCAAATAAGAAAAATATTGCTAGAACTTATCGTTATTTAATTGAATGCTTGAATTTAAAAATTCGTAACATAGATCCACTAGAATACATCGTTCGTTTTAGTGAAGAGCTTAATTTATCACCTACTATTCAATTGAAAGCCTGTAAAATTATTCAATTAGCGTATCAGAAAAATTTAACTTCTGGGAAAGATCCAAAAGGATTAGCAGCAGCTGTTATTTATATTGCAGGGCTCTTAGAAGGAGAACATTGCAGCCAAAGGAAAATTTCAAGAGTTTCGCATGTCTCAGAAGTAACTATCCGTAACAGATATAAAGAAATCGTAGAAAAATTGGATCTAAAACTCTATCCAATTAAAAATAAAAAAGGTGGTTCCCAATTAATGAAAGTTATCAAGAGTCTGCATTGACTCATCCATGTTTCAATGATGTCGCGCATTTTCGAGTATTTCGAATCCATCTTCCTGTAGCTTTGAAATGTAACATCAAATGTAAATACTGTGACCGAAAAATAGGTATTAAATATCACGCCATGAGACCTGGGGTATCAAATCAAATCATAACCCCCAAAGATGCTTTGAAATTAGTGGATTCTCATTACAAAACAAAAAAATTTAAAGAAGTTGTCATTGGAATTGCAGGACCAGGAGAAGCGCTCTATAATAACGAAACTTTCCAAACCCTCGAACTAATTCATTCGAAATACCCAGAAGCACAAACGTGTCTCTGCACCAATGGATTATTGCTCTCTAAATTTGCTCGGTATCTTTATGACATAGGGATCCGCTACATTACCGTCACTTTAAACGCCGTTTCTCCCATCATTGGAAAGAACATTTATTCATGGATTCGTTATGACTATACGAGATATTCTGGTTTCACTGCCGCTAAGATATTAATAACAAACCAAATAGCAGGACTAAAAGCTTGTGTAAATCTAGGTATGCTGACAAAAGTAAATAGTGTCTTAATACCTGGAATAAATGATTTCCATTTAATTGAAGTTGCTAAAAAAATAAAGAAAATAGGGGTCTATATTCAAAATATTATGCCACTTATTCCTCTTTCGGAATTGAGTTATATTCCAGCTCCCACGTGTGAATTGCTTCGTAATATACGAAATCAATGCGAAACAATTATAACTCAATTTCGCCTCTGTAAACAGTGTCGAGCCGATGCATGCTCAATTCCAGGTTTAGAGTAAAATTAGAGTAAAATCCATTGAGTCGAGCCGATGCATGCTCAGTGTCGAGCCGATGCATGCTCAATTCCAGGTTTAGAGTAAAACCCACAATTGATATTTCTAATCCATCTACGGTGAAATTTATGAAAGTTACCTATATCTCGGGAAGTCCGCGAAAAAATAGTAATACGGATTATCTCCTTAAACTTGCATTATCTATAACGGGAGGTAAATTTATCAAACTGACAGATTATAATATAAAACCATGTAATTCTTGCAGAAAATGCCTTGAAATGAGTAAATGCACGATTAACGATGATTTTAATAAAAAACTTGTCCCTTTACTAAGAGAAAGCGATGGGTTTGTTCTAGGAAGTCCAGTCTATTTTAACAATGTATCCGCTCAATTAAAATCGTTTATTGATCGTACCTGGTCCTTAAGAGGACAACTTAAAAACAAGATTGGTGGCGCGATTGTAGTTGGTAGAAAATACGGCTTAGAAAGCGCAATTACAGCCATTACCTCCTTTTTTCTAAAACATGAGATGATTCCTGCAAATAGAGGTGTTTGTGGAATTGCTTTTATGGAAAGAGAGATAATTAAAGACATTGAAAGTATAGAATCTACAAAAAAACTGGGAAAACGTATATTAGAATTGTGGAACCTACTAAAATCTACAAATAAATAAAAAAGAATATTAAATAGAAATAGACGCCTATCTAGAGTAGAACAAATAGTTAGATTATTTATGCCAAAAATGGAGCCCTTTGAAAAATATACCTCCAAATATGAAAATTGGTTTAAGCAAAATAAATATGCATTTGAATCTGAACTTCGTGCAATAGAAGATCAAATGGTCGCAAGAGGGAAAGGTATCGAAATTGGCGTTGGAAGCGGTCAATTTGCGGCACCTTTAGGAATTCATTTAGGAATTGATCCATCAAAACAAATGTTGAAGCTTGCCAAACAGAGAGGTATAGATGTTCTCGAAGGTATTGCTGAAAAACTTCCATTTAGTAAAGCGAAATTTGATTTCCTTCTGATGGTTACCACAATATGTTTCTTAGATGATATAGATCGTGCCTTTAATGAAGCATATAGAATCTTGAAACTCACTGGGTTCATTCTTATCGGATTCATTGATAAAGACAGCCACCTTGGATTTCTATATCAACAACGTAAAAATCAAAGTTTATTTTATAAGATAGCTACTTTTTACTCGGTGGAAGAAGTTCTTCTTCACCTAAAGAAAGCTGGATTCAAGGATTTCCATTTTACTCAAACAATTTTTAGGAATTTACCAGAAATCAGAAAAACAGAACCAATAAAAAAGGGTTATAGGGAAGGGGCTTTTGTTGTAATTCGTGCTTCAAAATAAAAATGGATTACTTCTTTAAATCTTTTTTATTTCATTACCTTTTATTAGATACGGTTCTAATAAAATAGCTCCCTGATGACATTCAGCAGCACATTGAATGCATTCTCCTTTTTCCAACCACTCACCTGCACATTTCCTTAAATCGACTTTTATTTTCCCTAAAGTCCATTCCAATGCTTTAACTGGACAAGCATGAATACAAGCTCGGCATTTATGGCAGATTGCCTTAATTTTTAAAGTAGGGGCATAAAATTTTTTCCATTGTGATTCATTATTTGTTTTATTATTGGATGAAATATTTAATGAAGATTTAATTTCTATCGCCAGCTATTTATTCAAAAAAAGGTCTGTATTTTCAAATAATGTGAAAAAATAAAAAAAATATTCAAATTTATTCCTCTTGCATCTCTTTCCATTCTTGCATGAGCTGATCTAACTTCCCATCCCATTTTGCTTTTAGGAATGCACCAATTCCTCCAGAATCTCTTGGTCCTACTAGTACTTTCCAATTAGATAATGCCTCTAATTCGCCAGAAATTCGTGCTGCTAATCCAGGAATAATTATTATTCGATGTTTTACTTTATTCTCTAAACCACTTTCTTTGATAGCTTCCGCAACATGTTCTGCTTTAGTTTGTCCACCCGCAATTGCAGATTCAACACAAATTCCCTCAGAATCAACTAATAATAAGTAGGCATCAAGTTTTAATGCTTCTAAATCATCCTTAACTACAAAATATGTCATGGTATAATTTGTGGTCATAAATACGGGTGAATTTTCATTCGGATTACCGATCTCATAAAGTTTAGCTTCGACAGAAGGATTAATTCGTGGGTCTGAATAGATTCCCTGACGTAATACCATAAGTCCGAGAAGCAACCAAGAATCTGCAGAATGAAGGATGAGCATATTACTTGCTCGGGCGATAAAGGTTGCTCCCATTTCTGCTTCCCGAAATGCAGTTTCAATGCGTTCTGCTTCGCTTAAATTTGGATCTTTTCCTATCCAAGCGGAGGCTATCGGTGTAACGATCGGCCATCCCACATTTTTGTCACCTTTGATCGCCGCCTTTCTTAACATCATGAACCGATCAAGAGAATCCGCAAAGCATCCATCTGAAGGTTCTATTCCCGGATCTAAAGCAATTTTTTCTAGTCCTGCAGCATACAGTGATGCTGCTAAACTAGCGAGTTCATTAAGATCCATCGAATAAACAACTACACCACAATTATGTTCTAAGGCAATCTGTCCTACTTCTTTAAAATTTTCTTTTGTTGCGGCATAGAGTAATGGATTTTTACCTTTAGCAGCGTTAGCTCCTGCTTTTAACACAGCTGGATTTGTTGAACAAAGTATAAGTGGAATATCAGCAGTTGCAATAGCAGTTTTTACGGCTTTTGCAAAAGTAGCAGGGTCATTTGATTTTGAACGAATAGCTAATCCTTGTATCTTTAATAAAGTACCAATCCTATATACTTCTAAATCTCGAACCAATTTTGCGCGTTCTTCAATTAATGAGAGATTATCGTCAGGTGCAGAAAGTATAATTGCTGTAGGTGAATAATATGTCAATTCATGTCTGTATAAAACCTCTTCGCCTCCTATAACGATCTGCCGTTCTCCTACACCTACTTTTACTGCACGAATCGGCGGTGTAGTCATTTCCTTTAATTTTGCAAATTTTTTTGCGTACTTTTTTTCTTTTACCAGAGGTTTGCAATCATCAACGGTATAAACATGGTCTAAAAGTTTTACTGCAAATGCCATGCAAGTTTCTTCTCCACATTCTCCACAATTAGTGCCAGGAAGTAATGGTGTTACTTGTAATGGACTAATTTTCGCCATTGATACTTAAACCTCCATTGTAATCCATTCTAAAGGATTTACAGTAGGACCTTTTTCTTTCGTTGTTAATGCTTTTACAATTGATTTGAAACCCATTTGCGCTCCGGGATGCAACATCATCGCTAAATCAAGTCCACACATGCTTAATACATATGCAGTCATAATTTCCCATAATGGTCCTCGGTAAGCACGTGGACCCCATTCAGGATGATCTCTATCTGGAAGGAACGCCTCACGTGCTCCCCATGCATTAGTTGTTCCACCACTCATTGGACATTGTAAACTTTCTTCTCCTTTCAAAGCAGCCAGCCGAATCCTTTCATAAATAGAGAAACTATATTCTAATCCATATCCAAGAGTTGCACAAGTAGGATCAATTATGATATGGTCTTTCGGAATACCCATTTCCATAAGTTCTGAGTTTAACTTCTTTTGATCATTTAATTCCAATTTAGTCCAAGCCAACACATTATGATCATATTTTTTAGCAATAGGGGCTATTTTTTCATATGTTTCCATCTCTAAGGAACTCAAAAGCAATCTTTCTGCTTCCCCAACTTGCGCGCAGGCTTCAAAAACTTTAGGATCCATTTCATGATTTCCTGAGCCACCAATTACGATGGGTACGTCAACTGTCTGTAATACTTCCTCCAAATTTTGGGCTGCCCATTTCGGAGGCTTTTTCCCTCCAAGCTTTTCTGGAATCGTAGGGTCGGTTCCTATGAAATGGAGGGTAATCATTTCAGCCCCAAAGACTTCTACACTCTTTTTTGCCCATGCTGCCATATCTGTTGTAACGTCTTCAGGTTGTAGGAGATGGTCTTTGACTGGTTTTGCAAGACGTAAAAATGTAGGACGTGTTTTCGTATTTACAGGTATATCAAAAACATCTGCTGTAACTACGGGTGGATGTGGATTCTCCCCTTCAAATCGGTAATAAGGAGGAACTTTTTCACCACCAATTGTGATTACTTTTCCTCCTCTTCCAGATCTAATAAATTTAACTTCAACAATTTCTCCAGGATATGTATCAGCAGGATTTGCAAATTCAACTTGCTTCCAAGCTATCTCCGCTAATATTGGTTTTACAGCTCCCAGCATAGGCCGCATCATTTGCATTATTTGTGATGGAATTGCTCCTTTGCCTTCTCTACCTACCTGAAATTCTAATTCTTCTGATTCTATCACTATGTTTTTGAGAATAATTTCATTTACATTTGCTAATAATTTATTTAATCTTTTTTGAAACTCCGAAAACTTCTCGTTTTCCACTGTTTTCACCTTTAGACATTTGATTTCTAATCTGAAAGCTCTAATTTGTCTATCTCTATTCTGACCTCTTTTAAAACGATATCACCTTTGGTATCTAAGATCTCTTTTAATCTCCTTTCAAGATAAGATTCTTCTTTTTTCTCTGCCAAGGGGATAACCTACTTTTTCTTTTGTTTTTTCTTAGGTTTTTCTACGCGTTTAATAATCATTTCTTCGGCGTATATTTTCGCATTTTTTAGAATAATTTTCCATTGTCCACCACCTAGCCCACCAATTGCGCCTGCAGGAAATTGTACTGCCCCGAACATAGGGAGCTGTATCATTCCCCCTACCATTTGAGGGGCACCCATTTGCATTTGAGGCATCTGAGTTGGTATCTGCATCATCTGTGCAGCAGCTTCCGCTTCTTCTTCTTCCTCTTCTTCTTCCTCTTCTTCTGTCCAATATTCTTTAACTGGATGGTCTGCCTCTTTAAGAAATTCCTTTAAAGATGCTAGATCAGGTGCTTCTTGTTCAGTAGCAATTTTGTCATATAATTCTGTAGGAATTGCATCCTTAACATTTTCTTTTACATTAGCAGGAAGCCATACAACTCGTTTCCAACCACCATCTGCTGAAAAGAATTTAGGAGATCTCATATACTCAATTGCCATTCCAACAAATCCTACTGTTTGTCTTCCTCCACCTGTACTATTCGCCATTGTACTAAAGGGTAATCCATTAACAGTATTACCCTTAAAATTTCTATCTACAATTCCGATTCCTTCAACTTCTGGAATGTAAAATGCAATTGCTTCGAAACAACCACATGAAGTATGATTGTAGGGACTTAGTATTGTATAGAGATGGACTCGTTCTACTTCTCCTAAGGACTTCTTTTTAGTAATCTCATTAATACCCGAATATTCACCTTTAACAGGATCAAGTAATTCTCCCTTTTCGATCTTGAAGTTTGGACCTTTTGGATCTACTTTAGCAGCTGCACGTGCATCAAACCAATTTATAGCTCCGCACAATGAAATTCGTTGAGGTGTAACAGTACATACGTGTGATGGTGCAAAACTTTGGCAAAGAGTACATCCATAAAATTCTGGAACTTCTTCATCAGTCAATCCTCTTGCTCGCGCATCTCTTGCGTTATAAATTTCTCTTGCTTTCTCGTATAATGGCTTAATCTTTTCTGCATCGGTATAAAAAGTAACCTGTATTTTTTCAATAACGTTTGTAAATTCTGATTTATAAAGGCGAGTCAATACTGTTCCAATTATTTTAAGAGAATTTAATCCTTTTTTGAAGCTTCCTTGAGATAATCTACACCATATATCATATCGTTGATTTAGATGCATAAATCCTTCGATATAATTCATGAATTCATGTATTCGTCTTTCAAGAACTGCCTCTAAATCTTTTTCAACCATTCCACCTGCGACTTCTACTATAATTCCTAAGGGATAAGATTCGCCAACTTTCATATCAGAAATATCTGGTCCTACAACAATAACTTTCCCATCTTCAATTTCATCCATTTCTCGCGCTTGAACCAATTCAAACTTTTCGGTAATCTTCGGACCACCTAATTCAACTTGCATTTGTTTTTTACGGATTCTCTCTCCTTCATAAACTAATCCTACATCAACTGGAATATCATCCCACATACCTTTCGACATAATTCACCACTCCTTTATTTATTCATTTCTTCCATGAATTCTTTCATTCCATTTTTCCAATCTTCTTCTTTCAAATTTGCTAAACCAATACTTGCATTAGGAATAAAGTACCGTTCTAAACTAATCGTTTTGAGCCATGTCGCATAGTGTTTAAGTCTATTAAGCATTTGAAGTTCTAAATATATTGTCATTCCGGTGTAAACAACGACATCATACTGTCCCTTTCCATCTAATCCTTTCCATTCAGGATCAGACAAACGATTAGTTATATTTACTACCGTCATTAGCGCTGCAGGAGTAAATCCTTTCTCAATAAAGGCTTTAGAAATATTGGATGTTGCGACAATTGGAATTTTTTTTCCGAGCTCAATCAGTATATCTAATAGTTTTTTCCCATCATGAACTTCTATCTGATTTGCTAATGCACCAACAACGATTAAAGGTCTTTTCGCTTTTTTGAGAATCTTCGCTATTTGAACTGGTGATTTCATTGCAATTCCTAATTTTGGATTTATAGCAGTAAATTGCCATGGTTTTACTGACATGCATCATAACCTCCTTTAAGCTTTTTTACGAACTAACCTCGGTAATAATGTTGGATCTGGGATTTCTGTGGGTTTCCAACCCTTAGATTTCAAAATAGGCATTAATTCATCCTTCAGTGTTATTGGGATATCAGCCTCAATTCGGATAAACTTTTCGATATCTGGTGGTAGGCATCCGTAGTATCTTTTATGTAAATCGATCCAATGTGTCAATTTAACCGCACGCCCCTTAAAATTATCACTCGGACGCATACATAATTTTGCGGCTTCAACAATACACTCCTCTACAGATTCTGCGGCGTAAATTAGATGCTCTGGGCAAGGTCCTCCATACACTTTATTTCCTGTTCGAGCATCGATTACCATCCAACTTTCATCATTATCACTCCGGCCAAGATATTGTCGTCGATATTTAGCTCCATGTGGGCCTATGATGACCGGTATCCCAAACCGATTGCACCCTGTAGCGATTGATGCTGCCTTTTGACTCATTGCGCCCCATGCAATCCCAACCGCTCCTACACGATTTAAAATATAATCTGCAATTTCTTCAAAATTTCCGCGCAAATTTCTTCGTGCAAAGATACTCGCTATTTTAATAGCAGCTCCGACAATATGCCCATTGGATACACAAGACCCTATATTTACCATACCTCCTGCATCGAAATCGCCTGGAAATCTCTCATAGAGTGATTTTCCATCTTCATCTTTTACTCGTGCAATATCCATAGCAGAGCAACCTGTTGCAACTACAATATACCGTCTTTTACAGAATTCTTCTGCTATTTTTGCTACTTCTCGCGGACCATTAGGATAATTTGCACAACCCACTAATGCAATAACTCCTGGAATTTCTCCGAGCACAATGGGTGCTCCCACATTCCGAATTTCAGTATCTTTAACAGGTCCTCGGCCACACCGTATCATATATTTGTCTTGTTTGAAAATGCTTTCTCCTGCAACAGCAATTATGGAATGTGGATTAAGATTATTGGGACATCCATTCTCACAACGCCCACAACCAACGCAGCGCTCCCATAAATCTTCTAATAAACTGAAATTCCCTTGCGATGCAAGCTTTAATGCTTTAGGTATCGGTAAATTATTTGGACAATTTCGCTGACAAATATTACATTGTTTGCATTGAGATGCAAGTTTTTGAATTTCTGAAAAATCCATTAAACTTTTAAATTTCTGACGTTTTGGAGCTACAGCTAATGCGACACGAACTGCCACCTCCCCCGCCTTATCGGAATCGAAAATCAATGCTGCTGGTTCTTTACCACTTACTAAATCATCTACAATTTGATCTGCAGGATCATTTGTTCTATCTTTTAATCCATGACATGCTTTCTCATTTGTTGCGATGAGTGGTGCTTTAATCTTCTTTGCTTCATCAATTAAATCACAACGTATACATTGTTCATCTACCATAATCACATCAGGAACACCAGATCTAATAAATCGTAACTGCATACCCATTGATCCAACAATTTTTGCCCCAAAATCATATCGAGTATGATCTATTGCTGTACAACAAATAGAACATACCTCTAATTTACCATAATTATTAGATTTGCGCATATAATTCGTAACTTCTATACCAGGTGCAACATTATGTCCCACCATTAATATAACGGGCTTATTAATATCGATGGCTCCAAGACCGATTTCAACTAACTCTGCCTCTGGATCTCCTTTTGGGAAATTCCATCCTGCAATTTGAGCAAGGTCTGCAATTTCCATCCCCACGAAATCGCACATTCCTAAATGTAAAGCTTTTGATTCAAAATCTAATGCTGAACCTTCCTGCCCAGTATGTCCTGCTCCGAGACAATGCATGATCTGCATGTCTACATAATCCAATGCAATCTCAAGATCTTTCATTGTTTTTGGTTTATATCCACAGACAGTTCGAACTACAGGTGCTTCAACATCTATTTCTGGTCCTAAGTCAAGAGGCGTATTTGGTCCAAATTTTTCGATTAAATGATGGACTAGATGGCGTGCATGCCCAGCATGACATGCACATCCAATTGCACATGCTATCATTACTATACGAGCTTGTTGGGCTGTTAAATCGATCCCGCATGCTCCATGTGCACCACCGCTCAGATCGCATTTACCATATGTGCATAAACAACACATATCGCAAAATGGAGCATAGAACGGCGGATATTTTTCCATTAATCGAAAATCCCAGTCCCGTAAATCTTTAATCCCGGGCATGGGCGTTGGACCTTGTGGTTCCTCTTTCCATTCTTCCATTGGAATTTTACCAATGTGTATCTCCAAGTTTTTTGCCTTTATAGTATCAGTTTCTAAATCGTTAATCTTTATTTTGGCACTTTCATCTGCCATTTTTTCTTCACCAATTTTACTTAGCTGTATTTTGTTTGGATTTACATTCAATCAAATTTTTCTTTTTAAAAATATTTTTTTTATGCTATCAAAAATCTACATGACGATAAAAGAATTCAAATTTAAAATCTTCTATAGATAAAATCACTTACAAAATCTAACTTGTTTCGATATCTCCACCGTTAATTTCGTTTTCTAGTATTACCCTTCACCATCCTAAGTAATACTCACTCTGTAATTATCAGGCATTGAAATAGAGTAAGGTAAATTGAGTAAAAGTTCATATCAAAAAAATTATATTTAAACAAATATTTTCTCAGAATTTGGATTACTACTTTTCTTCTATACTTTTGATCATCTTAGAAAAAGTCAAATTTTTATCTAATCATCTATCTTGGATAAAGATCACTTAAGATTATTCAATATTGATTGGATACTTACCGTATTTTCGCCCTGCAGCAAGCATCGCTTCAAAATTTTCTAAAGTCACGGAGTATGTAATTGAATGACCAGAAGCGAGACAGTATCCTCCCCCAGGTCCACATTCTTGTATTAATCGTTTCACATAACGCTCCACTTTTTCGGGAGTACCATGTGTTAATAACTCAATCGGATCGACATTTCCGATTAGACAGATTCGTTCCCCATAATCTTGTTTTATTTGAAAAATATCCATTCCGGAACCCGCCTCAATCGGATGAAGCCCATCAATCCCTGCATTCACAATCATATCAAGAATTTTGTAAAGGTTACCGTCACTATGGAGGATGACTTTTCCATCGTATGAATGAACCTTATCACAGAGACGCTTTAGGTGAGGAATTACTAATTTCTGGTACATTTTCGGACTGAGAAAAGGACCTGATTTATGCCCTGCATCATCATACACAAAAACGGTTTTGGCGCCTAAATTCATCATATTCTCTGCAACCGCTACCGAAAAATCCCCATGATCTCGGAATACGCGTTCTATAAAATGAGGTTTCGTGTATAAAAGTTTGGTAAAGGTTGGAAATCCAAAACATTCCCAAGAAGATTCTAAGAATCCCATAATACCAGGAAAAACATAAATCTGATCCTTTGCTTCTTTTATTGCTCCTTGATATGCAGCTGCTCTTGTGCGATGATCAGGATCCAGTGGTCCCCATTCATCGTAAGCCGCTTCTGGATCATCCGTATCAAAGAAACCTCCATCATAATATGCGATACTTACCATTTCACCTCCGGATTCGACTTTTGAAAATTTCATTACCCTGCCATATTCATCAACATATCGTGTTGTAGAGAGAAATTTCTTCTTTTTTGTCAGAAATAAGGTGACTGGAACCACGGTCGCATCATATCCCATCGATTTAAATAATTTTACTACTGATTTTCCTAGTAATTTCAGGGTATATTTCCGAGTAACTATCCAGCCGAAAATTTGTTTCCAACCTAAAATAAAACGCCCTAATTTCATTAAATTGACCATATCAGCTAAACTTTTTCCGCCATATTTCTTTAATACAGGAACTGAATCTACTCCAATCTCAAATAAAGGGACCCTATCTGGCTCCTCATGATTCAATGCCATTAAAAATCGCGTTTTCGCATTCATTTCCAATCCTCGTATAATCTGTTTTTTATAGAAACTAACATGTAATATGTTTTTTCTACTTTTTTTCGTGTGAAATAATTTATATTTATAAATCTTCTACATCCCGATAACCATCAACGAAGTTGGAGGAATGTAAATGGTAGATACGGCGTTAGTCACAGGTGCTGCCGGGCATTGCGGCACTTTTATGGTTCGCCTACTACGAGAACGAGGCTACAATGTAATTGCTACCGATCTTGCTAAAGAATATCGTGATCAACTCTTTCTGGGCGGAAAATGGACTGCCGATGAAAAGTTTATTGAAAAAATGTGTGCTGAATATGGTGAAATTACCTATATTAATGCAGATCTCACTGATAAGAAATCACTTGAACCGCTTTTTGAGCATGAGATCGATGTGGTCTTTAGCATTGCATCACTCTATGATTATTTTGCCCAAATTGATATTTTGAGGAAAATCAATGTTGAAGGCGTACGGAATCTAGCTGAACTCGTTCTTGAAAAAGGTTCATCCATAAAACATTTCATTCATTGGAGCACCTGTGGTGTCTATGGAGAACCAAAGTACAAAAAGGATGAAAAAGGATATCCGCTTCCTGCCGATGAAACAGCTGATTATAGCCCCCCGAATGCTTATAGTATCTCAAAGATGGAGCAAGAACAAATGTTAATTGAACTTCATAAAGAACAAGGTCTCCCACTAACCATCATTCGCCCTGCTCCAATCTACGGTCCCTGGCAGACATACGGAGCGTGGCATATGTTTAATTTGGTCCATAAAGTAGGAACCTGTGTTATACCAAGTATTTATCCGCGAAAAAAACGCTTAAGAATGCCAATGATCCATGTTATGGATCTTGTACGAGCCGCCTTGCATATTTATGAATATAAGCCAAAAGAAAAGGTGATTGGGGAAGCATTTAACGTTGTTTGCGATGAGGGCTTCCAAGATGAATTTATTGAATTTTTGTGTGAGAATTTAGGCGTTAAATATGTACGCATTCCGGTATGGTGGCCAATGTATAAAATCGTTTCCAAGTTGGCTTTCGTCTTCTCTAACTTTCAAGAAGGACGAGCAAGAAAGAAAGGCGTACGTCCTCGATTCGAGGCATCGATGGCAGGTTATATTCACCATCAGTACTACTTTTCCAATCAAAAATTGAAAGATCTTGGCTTCAAATTTCTCTATCCTGACTTCAAAAAAGGTACATTGGAAACTATACAATGGTACAAAGACCAAGGTTGGCTGGAAGATGATATAGAAGCGTAAAAAGGAAGGGAAGAATTATGATTGGGTTTATTTTTTCAATTATTCTGCTTGTCATTCTGGGAATGTTTATAGCCTGGGCATACAAACGGAAATTACGTCAAATCAACAAGGATGCCAGCGTCTTACTTGGATTTCTAGTTATAGGCCTTTTCTGGACAATTGGAATTCTATGTTATCTGAACATTCTTAATTTCGGCTCCTATGGAACAGGAGAAGAACTGATGTGGAACTTTCTTTTTAATTTAGGGATTAATCCAAATGCGGCAAATTTAGATCCATACGCTATTATCTTGTTCCTTTCCTATCCGCTCTGGTACCTTTGGGGCTTAGAGCGCGGCTATCAAATTTGGGGTCGAAGAAAGTATCAAGAAGGTGTCCTTTTCCTTTTCCGTATGAATAAGCCTGGCGAAGTGCTCCCCACACAGAAAAAGAAGGAATAATCTTTTAAATTAAACTTTTTTTTTATTTCTTTCAATCTTGAAAATTTTAAGAGGTAAAAATTCCATTAAATTAAAATGGTTTGCTTTTTGATGTAATTTAACTTATAGTTGAAATATGGCAACAAAATTAGAGATGCACATGTATTGAGAGGTATCAAATTTATTAGATATTGCCAAAATCTTCAACGAAAGACAATGTTTAATTTTAAAAAGTTAAAGACATTAACAAAAGAAGATTTGAGAGGAAATATCTTAGAACTTGCAAATTCTATTGAAATAGCCCCTGTCATGATTATCAGGCATTTTCTAACCCTCGAAGGATTCACAAAACGGGAGATACGAGACATTATTTGGGGCGAACTTGCCCCTCCCACTTACTTAAAGGAAGCTCTCAAACTTGCTCTACGTAATGACCCCGTATTTTCCCCACTGGGAATTAAATATGGAAAAGAACGAGGGCGAATTGGAGAAGAACTCATCGCAAAATGGCTTGATTCACTTTCAATCGGTTATGATCGCGATATTGGGCAAGGGGGTCCCGATTTTTTACTGAAGACACCCCTATGCGTCGATATTTCTGGAACTATTAAGGAGTTTGACTGGATCGAATCAAAAGCCACTTATGGAGATGCTTTTGAAATGAGACGAAATCGAAAACAATTCGATAAATATAAATTCTTTGGGAATGGCTTAATTTTTTATTGGTTTGGTGCCGATCCAACTTTAGAATTCGAAATATTCACATGGAAATCTCTCGTAAATCGCGTTGATTCCTCTCTAAAATCGCGAATTCTAAAATTTATTTCATTCGTCCCTCCTGAATTTGAACATTTAATCGATTAAAATTATAAAATAAGTTTATAATTATTTAGAAATTATAAAAAATATCCGCTTTAAGAAATTTTATCCCATTTTGGGTCATATTCTCCAAAGCTCTTGAGATATTTCCGGGAGGATCATCGATTCCTCTCGTTAAATCGATGATATAATATACCTCAAATCCTAGATTTTTCCCATCCATTGCAGTAAAGTAGACGCAATAGTCGAGAGCAAGTCCACAGACGAAAATACGGTCTATTTTTAACGATTTGAGGTAACCAGCAAGTCCTGTTTCTGATTTCTTATCATTTTCAAGGAAACCAGAGTAGCTATCAATCTCAGGATTCATTCCCTTGCGAATAATGGCATCTGCTATATCAGTATTCAATTGAGGTGAAAATTCAGCACCTTTTTGTCCTTGGATGCAATGATCAGGCCATAGAACGGGACCGATACCTTCGGCGGAATATTCATCAAATGGATTTTTGCCTGGATGGGCACTTGCAAAAGATTTGTGGTTTGGAGGATGCCAATCTTGTGTAAGGACAATACGTGCTCTATTCTCTTTAAAAACTTTAGAAACCCGATTTATCCCATCAATTATTTCATTTCCCCCTTCCACTGGCAATGCTCCTCCTGGAATGAAATCATTTTGGACATCTACAATAATGAGTGCATCTGATCGGGAAAGAGTAATCTTCTTTTCTAGTTTCAAGTCGGATATTTCCATATTTTCTGCTCACCCTCATTCTGGAGTTAATCTATCTATGAATCATAAAGTAAATGACCTTAATTAAAATTTCTAGGAAAAAAGTAGTTGAAAGCGAAGAAAGGAAAATAGGTATTTATTTAAAGGCATATTTTATTTTATCATCAAGATTTTTGAATTTCGCCAAGTATTGTCTCCGTTCTTCTTTTAAACTCTCGACAAGTTCCTTTAATTTTTTAGGAGAGTAAAATTTTGCAGGATTATATTTTGACATGTCGACGCCTTCAACTTTTTTCGGAATCATTGTGCCGAAATAAGGTTCTGGCTCCCATTCGATCGAATTTCTTGCAATTCCTCTTATTATTGAAGCCATTTCCTTGATAGGAATCCGATTGACTTTTCGCTTTAGGACCTTAGTTCCATCGGGTAATGTTTCTCGAATTTCGCCGATCCCTCCGGTATTTAACAGGAAACATCTGATTTTATCTTCGTTCTTTTTTATTATGTTGTAAAATATTTTTCCCTCTTCAGCTTCATCACCGACGATAAATGGGTTAGTACCAACCACTCGAACACTTTCCCCAGCACGTCGCGGGTCAGACCCTGATGTTTCAATAGATTCACCAAGCATGAAGGCTGCGGCAGCTTGCTCCGTAGTAAGCTTAGAAGCTATAGGAACTACCGTATTGCGGCGCGTTATCAGAAAAATTAACATTCCATCTACTTCTGAAAGAGGGGGCAAATTAATTCCCTTACTTGAATATTTACCAAAATCTTTCTTTTGCATAATTCCGCGGCCATTTCCGGTTAATGTATTATCATCAAAGAACACATTTCCTTGGTAATCGACTAATACATTTTCAAAGACTCCGTCTGGCTGTGTAATGGCTCTATAAATTAGGGGTTGAATTTCTGGATTGAGTCCTTCGGTCTTCAAGAAAAACCCACGTTCAGTTCCATAAGCTGATCCATCAGGGCGGAGTGCTACGAAATCATCTTGGACAATTTCAATGCCCTCACCTTGGGATTCATCTAAATCGTGACTATGGCATGAATGGGTTGTTTTTCCAGTTGCCGTCAAGCCGAATATAAGAGTTGAATATCGTTTTAATTTTCCGTCATTTGCATCGCGCGCTTTGATTATCTTTGCCCCTGCATGCAAGCCGAGCATCCCGCGTTGTTTTGCCTCCCACATTGCCATTCGTAGCATCCCTTTCTTCACTTCACCATAATAATCCGTCCCTAAGACAAATGTAACCCCTATTTCAGGAAAAACTAAGATTTGCCGCTGTGTTTCATGCCATTCTGGAATGAAGACCATATATAGATGAGGGTCTGTTTCTTTTTCAAATGGAAATAATGATAGATTCATCATATGTGCGAGTCTTACCATTTCCTTACGATGTACTGATACAAAAAGGGTACATGTAGGCGTAAACTCAGGATTTTGCCCCATAATTCTTGATGTGTGCACAAAAGGTGCCTTTTTTATATAAGCTAATACCTCTTTCACAGTCTTAGGTAATCTTTTGATAATTTGCCTTTGATTTTCATTTAATTTTGGTTGGAGGACTTTTGGACTTCCGATATAAACGGTAAGCCCTGCACTCCTATTTTTCACCGTCGATACATAATTATAATTCCCAAATTTTGTGCGGAAACCGTATTTTTCTGCCATTTTACGAATTTCTTCTTCAGATGGACTTTGTACATTTGATAAATTAATCATTTCTGAGACTGCTTTTCTAATTTCATTAAGATCTATATGTTTCATTGCTTCCATAATCTCAAGATGAATTTCTTCCTGTTCTTCTTTGAGAGGCTCTAAATACTCCTTGGTTAAGATAATATCCTTGACCTTTTTCTGCACTTCAAACATTGGTTTTGCTGTATTTATTGTATAAACGGCTACAAAATCAAAAAGCTTGTCAAAAAACTGTAATTCAAGTTCCCTTCGTCCATCATTAAATACTAGTATATGTGGATTAAAGAATGGATGTTCTGCGTCTAGTAACATCGTAAGGGCTTCTTTTTTCGTCAATCGGCGCGCAATCTCTTGTTCGGCAGGATCTGGATTAAGGAAAAAAATGACGTTAATTCTCGTTGTGTTAATATATTTATCATCTCCTCCTATCCACCACGGATCCAGAATGAAATGATTCTCTTCTCTTTTACATTTCTCATATAGAATTTTTAACCGTGGTATTAACTTAATGATATTATTTTTCAAGTAAAACTTTCTTTCTGAACCCATTGTTGAGATACGTCCTTTTTCGCCTCCTAATTGTTCCAAATATATCCAATCAATGGAGTGTAGTCGTGCTTTTTCCAATTCAAGGAGTAGAAAGGTATGGGTATTAATCCCAGAGCCGGCAGGTCCCATAATACAAATTCCCTGTCCATCTAAATCGACAAGTGAGCCTCGGATGAAATGCAATTGCCCTTGTTCTTCGGTTAAGTCAAGAACAATTCCAAGTGCCAGCGACCGTAGCTGTTGATAGGTACTAATATTGATTAGAAAGCCAGTCTTTGTTTCTGGATGGTAACTCACCGTAGGTTCTGCATCATAGACTCCTGTAATTGCATAAATTGTGCCTTGTGGTCGAAGATCATGGGCCGCTGGGAAAAAATTTTCTCGAAAGAAATCCTCTAAATGCATATCATTCGTTCTAAGCTGGATTATAAATCCATTAATATCTACATTCCATGTATATACGGAATCGAATCCCAAATATTGTTCAGCTAAGGTTATTAACTCATTTCTTCTATCTAATGTGATATTCTGTGCATGATGTAGTGTCTCTATCATATCTACTCTTCTCTTTTATAATTATATCATATTTTATGAGTGAATTAAATACGATCCGACAAAAAATCTTCTGTCTATGTGAAATTTTCAAAAAAAGATAATTTCATTTCTTTATAAATCTTTTTTACATAAGAAAGGAAAGTTTTTTGATCACTTTCCATTTGTTACATATACTTATATATCCCTTTTGCCATTTGTTAAATTATGGGTATCATCCAATTAAAAAAGCTCAAAGAGATTGATAAAAAAATACTACGCCATCTCCTTCAAGATAGCCATCAGCCCTTAAATAAAATCGCAGAAGATATCGGAACTACACGCCAAAATATTTCACAGAGAATAAAACGATTACGCGAGAAAGAGATTATAAATTCTTATACAATAACACTGAACTATGAAAATATTGAAGAATTAAAAGTGAGGGCTTATATCCTATTTCGCGAGGACCCTAATATTAAAATTCGGAAGGAAAATGAAAAAATTTTGAAAAATATTCCTCAAGTTACAAATTTCTCACGTTTATTTGGGAAATATGATGGTCTTTTAGAAATCATTGCGAAAGATAATGATGAAGTAACTAATATTGTAAATAAATTGCATACTTTGAAGGGCATTAAAGAAACTGAAACTTTTATCGTCCATACAATTATAAAAAATGATAAGAATGCCCCCATCTTCAATTTATTGGAATAGAAATTCTTTTAATCCAAAGATTTCTTAAAAATGGTGTTTCGACCCATTCCTACCGAGATAATCCTTGTCTCATCTATCTTTTCATCGAGGGATGTCTCATGATCCACATCTAGGTAATATCCTTTTAAGGCATCTTCCTGAGGGATTTTCAAATCAGAGAACAGAATTCGCTTTTTGTTATAAATCCAATAATCTGAATCTATGTTTTTCTTGAAATTTTTT
>SUPS01000097.1:9357-13761 GCA_005191415.1 Candidatus Helarchaeota ASGARD archaeon Hel_GB_A | reverse complement strand
TTGAAGCATATTTTGCTAGAGTTCCTCCACATAAGATTTCTAAATCATCAGGGTGACTTCCAATACCTAATACTTTCAAAAAATCCACTCCTCTAAAGTTCATCGACATTTCCTACAAGTGGCTGACAACTTAAAGGTAGTTTTGTTAAGGTTTTTACTCTCTTTCCAAACTTACCGAGGGTATTTTCAATCACAATGAAATCTAGATCAGGCAAGATGAGGTCATCCCAATAATCGCCAATGCCTCGTAATGCGACATCGAGCATCATAACGATTTGGTTCCCCAGAGGTTGATCGGAATCAAGAGTAATTGCGCCATAAAATTCTTGGCATTCGGTATAACCTGAATTGTGCGTGCCAGTATAAGGTTTTAATTTTTCGAGATCGATTTTTATTCCAATTCTTTGGGAAACCTCTTCAGATTTAGATTTGAAAAAATCGACTAATGCCTGTTCTTGAAGTTTTGCGGGAAGATTTTTTTCAGCAATCTCGACAAATGCATTGTAACCGACTTTGTAAGCTTCTTCGATAAAGTTAAACCAATATTTTTGATCGTCGGTGAGTTCTTGGTCAGTAACGATGACAGAGCGCCTGATGCATGAGTTCAATCCATCTCGTTTGGGTGCAACGCCTAGATGGACGTAATCAAATTCATTAATAGGTCTGTTCAGAGCTTCACCAATCAATGTACGGTTCGCTTCATTTGCCCCAACCATTACCTTAAAGCCATTTTCTTCAGACCCGAGTTCTTTTCCAATAAAATATGCCCATGCGGCTACTTCCGTTTCCAGCATTCCTGGCTTTAAAACAGCTAACATGCCACGCATCATGGCATCCGCAATTATACAGGCTTGTCGAATGAGTTGCATCTCAATATCCGATTTCTCATATTTTATTCTGTAATAGAGGTCCTGGGCATTAACTACCTTCGATTTTCCAAAAAGATCGTAGAGATATTCTGTAATAGCAGCTGGAATTACTTGTTTCGGAGTTAAAAGAGCAATATTCTCTATTTCTGATATTTTTTTCCCGCTTGCAATCTCAATAACATCTTCTAAACGCTCTGCGGTAATTGGATATTTTTCATCTGCTAATTGTAGCAATTCAACCTTATGGACTTTTGCGTTAGCTCTATGAGCGAGCTGCTCTGCCACATAGCCCCCTTCCAGTCCTGCGATAATATGGAATCCATTTTTTCCTATAACTCCTGCAACCTGCTCAATCGAAATATTTGTATTTCCACCTAAATACGGCACATCACCACAATAATGCTCATCAGAAAAAACGAATCCAATTTCAAATGATGCCTCCCGTAGAGCTTGATATACCGCTTTTTGACGCCTTATATACTCTTCTGTTGGAATTTCGAGGCTCGGATCCACCAAAGCTTGGTAATACTTTATTATTTTTAAAACCTTTTCAAATTCCTCGGAAAGCCGAGCAATTTTATCAAGCATATTGCAATCCTCAATTTTATCCAATTAAAAAAGATTTTTGTGAATAGTCTAGCGGGAGGTTTTTATAAACCATCTCAATGAACTAAGAAGAATTTTTAAAAAGAAAAAATTAAAAAGTAACATATATTAATAAAGAAAGAATTTCATAAACAAAATAATCATAAAAATTTAAAGGAACCATTAAATCAGTAAAAGGTAGATGAATATTTTAAGATTGGAGTGAATAAAATGTCTGGAGCGAGTGAAATTCAAGCAAGACTTACAGATATCTTGCAAAGAGTAGCAATTGAAGTGAATTTATATACATTGGCGTTAATTACAAGAGAAGGGAGGCGAATAGCATATTATTCAACGACGGATGTGGATCCGGATCTAATGTCTGCAGTCACGGCTGCCATTCTAAACGCGGCGGAGATGGCAGTCATGCAAATGCGGCAAGGTGAGTTATGGGAGATTCTTGTGAGAGGGAGTCAGGGATTTACTATAACATCATGTGCAGGTACGAGTTTTTTAATGGTTGGAGCGGGTACTCAAGCCACAGATTTAGGAAGAGTAGTGAGTGTTCTGCGAGATTATTCAAGGATGATTGCACAAATTTTAGGAGTTTAAAGGGCGCCTAAAAAATTTGCCTATACCTTCAAATAGGATACCTACGTATTTAAAATAGAGTTTTATATGATTGGGAGTTTTATCATGACGGAAGAAATCAACATAGTTGAGACAGAGCCAATCCAAATAGAGCACCCAAATGTAGTTATTGGGCTTCCAGATGTAGGATTGGTAGGTTTGATTGCAACTATGCATATGATAGAGACACTCAAGATGGAAAGAGTTGGGTACATTGAATCAAAGCTTTTTCCACCAGTAGTAGTATTGCATAACGGAGAAATTCAATCCCCGATTAAGATGTATGCGAAAGATAACAATATCGCAATTGTTTCAGAAATTCCGATTCCTACAGGAGCAATTTACGATTTGTCAGATGCGCTATTAAAACACGTGAAAAAATGGGACCCCAATGTAGTGGTTCTGCTTCATGGGATTCCCGTTCCAAATCGATTAAATTTAGAAGAAGTCCAATCTTATGCGATCGGTACAAATGATAAAACGAAGAAATTAATTGCGGAGAGCAACATTAAAACAATGGATACAGGGGTGGTGGTAGGTTTGAAAGCGATTTTTCTGTGGGATAGTCTGAAAGAAAACATTCCTACGATTGCATTAGGAGCGGAATCTTTTCTGGAATATCCTGATCCAGGTGCAGCTTCTTCAGTAGTGATAGCGCTAAATAAACTCTTGAATCTTGACTTAGATGTTGAGGCGTTACTGAACAAAGCAGAGGAATTACGGGTGAGAATGCGAGATCTTATGCGTAGAACTCAAGAAACAATGAGAGGAACTCAACCAGTAAGAGAACTTGAATTACCACCAATGTTTGGGTAACGGAGGAATCGTATGACAGAAAGAAAGAGATTGATTGACAGGATGCGGGATTTTATTGCAGATATCGAAAGAGATGTTATGGAAGCCTTTGGGGAAATATTTGAAGACAAATGTACTTGGGATCCTGAAGAATGCTGTCTTGAACCTCTTACTAATATCATTGAGACAGAAGAAGAAATCATCATCACCGCGGATTTGCCATATGTGAAAAAGGAGAATATTTCATTACATGTCGCTGAAGGGATGTTGGACCTGCAAGCCACTCTGGAGCAGCCTGTGAAATTTGCCCAATGGGGCACAATACAACGAAATACAGAATTCAAAAAATTCCATAAGTATATAAAATTGCCCGCAACGGTAGATACCGATAAAATCAATGCAGTTTTCAAGAATGGATTTTTAAGAATCTATATCCCAAAGAAAATCAAACGTATAAAAATCAAAATAGAATAATTTGAGGTCTCACCACTCATAAGGCTTGTCATTTTCGGTAGAATTCAAAGCTATCCAAGATCATCGACCTCAAGAAGAACTTAATGAACATTTTTATATATACTAGATCATCGACCTCAAGAAGAACTTAATGAACAGATTGGAAGTTCATTTGAATACTTTATTGTCGTATTCTTTTTAAGGAGAAATTACTAATAAGAATAAAAAGAAGATTTGAGGAAAATTCAATGTCAAAAAAGATGGTTGATGCAGGAACTTTGAAGGTAAATCGATATATTTTGTTGAATGATGAACCATGTAAGATTATTTCACTTGAACATTCAAAATCCGGGAAACATGGGCATGCTAAAATTAGGATTGTAGCAGTTGGATTATTTGATAATTCTAAAAGAAGTGCAGTATTTCCAGCCAACTCAAAAGTAGATGTTCCAATAATTGAAAAGAAGACTGGAATGGTCTCCGCAATAATGGGAAATACCATTTCTGTAATGGATATGTCGGATTATAACACATTTGAATTAGATATGCCAGAGGATGAAGAATTAAAATCTAAAATCCAAGAAGGGGTCCAAATAGAATACTGGGTAATTATGGATCGCATAAAAATAGAAAGGGTAAAATCTTCTTGATTTAATTCATTTATTAACAATATTTTTTAATTCTATGATAGGGGTTAGGAGCTGACTTTGGACTGGTTCTTTTTTTGTGAACGAGTTACTAATGCTATCTGGGAAACTATTAAACCAATTATTGGGACTAATGCGGCTGCTTCTAAAGTGATAAGAAATGGAAAAAAGACAAAACGAATTGATGTGTTAGCTGAGGATATTGTAATTAAATGGCTAAAAAAAGAAAATATAAGCGTTACATTGATCAGTGAAGAAGTGGGAGAATTAAAGATAGGTAGTAATCCTAAGTATACAGTAGTTTTAGATCCAATAGATGGGACAACAAATTCCATTAAAGCACTTCCATTCTTTTCTACTAGCATTGGGATAGCTGAAGGGGACAAAATACAGGATCTCATTTTTGGTTATGTGAGAAATTATTT
>SUPS01000097.1:0-9347 GCA_005191415.1 Candidatus Helarchaeota ASGARD archaeon Hel_GB_A | reverse complement strand
AATTATTTAACTGGTGAAGTTTTTTATGTAAATCAATAGGGCGCTTATCTTAATGAGAGAAAATGTGTGAGCTCTCCTTGCACCTATCTTGGGAGAGCCCTAATTTCACTTTATAGTTATAATTATGTTAATTTTTATCTCATTAAAAAGATATTAAGAAAAATAAGAAAAATGAGATTATTTGGAGCGGTTTCGATAGAATTAACGTATGTTGGTTGCAATAAACTAGATGGATTAATAGATTTAAGAGGAGATTTATCGATTACGGATATAGCAGCAGGTATATTGTTTTTACAAAAAGCTGGCGGAGTAGTATCCGATGCGAATGGTGACATAATTTCTGGGAAATTGGATTTAAAGAAGGGATATTCATTAATTGCAGCTGGAAATAGAGAATTACATGAAAAAATTTTAAAATTATTAAAACAATGATTAAAAATTCTTGAAACTAAGAGAAATGAGTCACAAAAGGAAAACATAGTCACAAAAGGAAAACATAAAATAGATTTTTGGTTTGAAGGATCACAAATGAGTTTTAAAATAAATAAAATAGATATCCAAAAAGCTATTAAAAATTCCAAAAAACTGAGGCAAATTCTTCAAGAACCATTCAAAATTGAGATAGTTAATGATAGTGATAATAAAGTTTTTAAAATAAAAGGAAATATAGAAGTTTATGCAAAAATAGGATTAACTGGGTGGGGTAAACATGAATTTGATACATTATTGCAGTTATCTACAAAAAATTATAATGTACCTAAGCCTATAACCTATGTTTCATATCAAAAAGAAATAAAAAAAGATTTAACATTTGGAAATTTGGAGAGGGAGGTCGGGATTTTGTTCTATTTTCCGATCAGAGGAGAAAATTTAGAGCAACATCTTACAAAAATAAATATAAAGAACGCACTTAATTTTCTTAAGAGATTGCATCAAGATAAATCTTTAAGTAATGGAGTTATTGAAAATTATCAAAAAGTAGAAGTTAATAGAGGGTTATTATACATTCGGAAACTTTTCAAGGGAAAATTTGCAAATCAACTTGAAGAATGGATGAAAAGGTATGAAAATTTAGATATAAATTATTGTTTTATCCATGGTGGGCCGAGATTGGAACATTTTATAATCAATAATGATCAAGTAGGGATGATAGACTTTGAAGGAGCCTGTATTGGGGATGCTTTTAAAGATCTGGGAATTTTTTTCACAGAGCTTTTATTTCATAACATAGAGAAAGAGGAATTAATCAAAAATTATTTTAATAGGAAGTTAACAGAAGAGGAAAATATACGTCTCCATTTTTTTGAATTAAGGGCGTTATTAGTAAAAAAGAAATTTGAACCAAAACGAGATGTTATAGGGTATATCCAAAAAATAATCAATGATGTTTAAAAAAAAGGTAGGCTGAAAAACAGTGCCAACAAATAATGAAAATCAAGTTTTAATCTACGATACATCTGCGTTTATAGGAGGCATGGACCCTCAAGCTATACATATTCCCCAATGGACAACCCCTGAAAATTTGGAGGAAATTCGAAATAAGAATACAAGAGAAATTTTACAGATGGCAATCAAAACAGGTAGAATCAAACTTCGATCACCTTCCGAACCATTCATCAAAAAAGTAATAGAAGAAACCAAAAAAACTGGAGATTACTCGAAATTATCCGAGATAGATATAAAAGTACTCGCCTTAGCATTAGAATTTCAAAGTGAAAATTGGCATCCAATTATCATGACAGATGACTATTCGATTCAAAATGTAGCGAGTTCTTTAAAAATTGATTATAAATCAGTTTCGGAATCGGGAATTCGGACTCAGCTACGCTGGAAAGTATATTGCCCTGGTTGTGGAGCAGACTACCCCATTGATACAAAATTCAAGAAATGTGATATTTGTGGAACTAAATTAAAAAGAAAAAGCTATTGATCTTGCCTAGCAATAAGGGAATAAAAGTGGGCGTAAAAATTAAGAATCTTTTAGAACCAGAACCAATTGATTTTGATAGGCTTAAAGGAAAATATATCGCAATTGATGCAGCTAATGCATTATACCAATTTTTATCAATCATTCAACCCACTACAGGGCTCCCATTAATGGATAGTCAGAAACGGATTACTTCCCATCTGTCAGGGCTCTTCTACCGAACTATAAACCTGGTAGAGAAGGGTATCAAGCCAATTTACGTCTTCGATGGAAAACCACCCGCTTTTAAAGCAAAAACAATCCAAGAGAGAAAAGCTGATCGAGAAAATGCATATGAGCAGTGGAAAATTGCATTAGAAATAGGTGATATGGAATCTGCAAGAAAATATGGGCAAGCTGCCCATAAATTAACACGTGAAATGGTTGATGATGCGAAGAAATTACTTAATGCAATGGGCATACCGATTGTCCAAGCACCAACAGAGGGAGAGGCACAAGCTGCGTTTATGGTTTTAAAGAAAGATGTTTGGGCAGTAGCATCGCAAGATTACGACGCACTCTTATTCGGAGCACCTTTAATCGTGCGAAATTTATCATTAGCAGAGAAACGTCGAATTCCTCGAACTAAACAATATATTAAGGTAGAACCAGAATTAGTAGACGCTATTAAAAATCTCCAGAGATTAAATATTTCGCGAGAACAACTCATTGATATTGCTATTTTAGTTGGGACAGATTTTAATAAAGGGATTAAAGGTGTCGGGGCTAAAACCGCCTTGAAACTGATTCAAAAACATAAAGATTTAGAGACAGTCATTAAAGAAAAAGGATTTGAGTTTGAGAAATCTGAAGAAGAATTGTGGGAAATTAGGAATTTCTTTCTGCATCCAGAAGTTACTGAGGAATATAGCTTAGAAATTAAGAAACCAAATGTTGATGCGATAAATACTTTGTTAATTGATGAACATCAGTTCAATCCAACTCGCGTAGAGAAAGCATTGAAACGTTTAGAAAAAGCATTTTTAAAAAAGAAGCAAATGAAATTGGAAAAGTGGTTTTAAAAATCATTATTTTTCTTTCTTTGGTTTTTCAATAGGTTTTTGAGGTTCTTTTGCGGCTGTTTTGAGATAATTATAAATAAGATATGAGAGCAACCCAATTCCTACTCCAGCAGCTATACTTATTAGAATAAAGATTGGTATTTTCCACTTTTGTATGAAAGATTGAGGTTGGACCACTACATAGGCTACAAATTGCGTTGTATAGTTATTTTTCGGTTGAGTTAAGTTTTCAACAATTTGACATACAAATACTAGTTGAACGCTTTGGTTTACAGTAGTTTCAACAGAGCGTGGAGTTATTTCTACTTTGAAACGAAGAGAATCTCCTGGACTTAAATATTGGAATTGCAAGATATCAACATCCTTGAAACACCAACTCCAGTGAGATGGAATTATTATCTGAGGCATGAAATCCTTCAAAGTGGAATTGCCATAATTTGTGATTTGGAATTCGAGGGTTACTGCATAATCAGAGGTAGTCGTGTAATTTGACTTCAGATCTATTATAGAAACATTTGTAGTAAAGATAGCCATTCTTACAAATATGCGAAATTCACTCGGATTTTGAAAACCATCGTATGCACGAATAAGTAACTCATGTGTTGACCCATGAATAAGTGTAGAGGCATTCCAATAATAAGTATAATTACCTTCTTTAAACCAAGTGGCATTATTCTGTTCATATGTAATATTTCCGTATTCATCATATTCGATAATTTGACCTAATTGGCCAGATAGAACAGAACCTATTTGACCATCAATCCAGAGCTCCATTTTTTTGAAGTTTTTAGCAATGTCATATCCTGAGAGTTTTACTGGAACAATAAGATTCCAGATTTGAGATTCTCCTATAATGCTATTATTCTCGGGAGAGATTATAGTAATAACTGGACCCAAATAGTCGACATTTAGATAGATAACACTGGAATTAGAGTTACCTGCCTTATCATAAACTGTAAGGTTTAACGGGACTAATCCATCTGGTAAAACGGTCGTATTAAATTTAAAAAGAAATTCGCCAGCAGTATTCCATGTATAATAGGTTTGATTTTCGTGATGAAGTTCCATGCGGTCAAATGAAAGGAAATCATTTCCTATAATATGTAAGGTAATATTCTCATTTTCGCGATTGTACCAATCGTCTGTTTGATGATAACTAAGATTATAGACAATGTAATCAATACTTGCATTAATAGAAGGACCCGTGGTATTTATATAAAAGAAAATTTCGATGCGATTGTTAAGTTCATTATTAATAAAGGAAGATTTATTTGCGTCGGTAATAAGAAAAGTATCTGAAACTTTCTCAGTGCTATTAAAAACTGTTGAATCAATGATGGTAAAGTTTTGGTGAAACCAGTCCCAAATTTTCCATCCAGCTTCAAGAATTGAAGAATTAGCATAACCAATTTTTCCTTCTAAAGTTATTTTGAGGTTATAAAGCATTTCTGAGCTCAAATTCCAATATGAAAGGTTAAATCCATAAGCAATTTGTAGGAATCCTACACTTCCATTGTAAAATGAATGGAAAACTGAATCGCTCTTGTTTGTGCTTCTGTAATCATTTGTGATATTAATTACACTTATTATATTACTCGTAACGGTTTCATTATCTTGGCAAAATGCGGTTAAATTTTTATAAGAATCTATGAAAGAAATGGAAGGTGGGGTGTTATCAATTCGTATATTTTCTAGAATAACGGTATCTTTGTTGAAAGGAATTGCTTTATCCCAAACAGTAAAGTTAATAGTGAAAAAAGATGCAGGTTCTGAAGTATTATAGTCTGGTAAGGAGGAAACATCCCATAGAAAAGTTTCATTTAGGTTTGTACTAGTAAATTGTTTATATAAAGTACCATTACCCATGTAAATACTTAAGTTAGCTCTTTCGAGTCCACTGCCTTCTTCAACTATTGTAGTATTAATCTGTATGGTCCCAGAAACATATGAATCATTAGTTAAAGTTAAAATGGTGGCAATAGGTTTTACAGTATCATTCATATAGAAATAATAATATCCTGATTGGCTCCAAATGCCTTGTCCATTCTTTGCATATATTGTAAAATTAACATATGCACCAAATGCAGGACCATATGGTGAATCCCAGATGGAGTTTAAGATAGTGTAAGTATATAAATCGTCAGCAACATGAGTCATCGTGAAATTGGCGCCCCATCCGGCATACGCATCTTTCTTAGCATCATAATTGATCCAAACTTCCAAAATGCCCCATGGGTCGGTTATTTGGGCAGTTATTGTGATGTTATCATACCATTCTGGAAATTGGGGAGTATAAGTAATATTCGTTATTTCAGGGCCATTGAAGGGAGAAATTTTTGAATTTTCTACAGGATTAACTGTAGATACTAAAAACGATGTTTGTTTTGATAAAGATATGCAGAAAAATAAGAAAATAAGGCAAATACATATAAGTTGTTGCTTCTGAGATCCTTTTATTTGCGGCATTTCTCTTTAAATCTCCTTACCTCTTTCAGCTGGTGTTTCTGTAAAGAATGTCCAAAAAAGGACTATTCCAACTGCCATAATAGCAAGTAAGATGATGGTTACAATTACCCAATCAAATTCTTCTTTTGGATGGCTTATTGTGAAACTATCACTTGAAATTTCTGTCAAAGCTGTTTGAGAATCGTTAAAGTAGATTTTAACGTAATAACTTCCATCTGCAAGAGATGAGAGATCATAATTGATTATATTCCATTCAGTTCCGTTCCAGAATAAGGAACCTGTAAGACCCGTGGATTGATTTGAAGCATCAAATATTTCAAATTTAGCGGTTAATGCGGTTGAATTAGTCAGATAGCCATGTGGAGCGTAGCTACTAAGTGCTGTGATGTTATAAAGACATAATAAGTTAGTTTGATTATCAAAAGAAACAATTGGAGATGAAATAGTAATTTTATGAGTAACTGTAAATGTATCTGATAAGGAAGAATTATTTTCAGCATAATAGGTTGAGAAATAACACTTAATTCGATAAGTTCCTACGGGTAATAGAGAAACATCCGCATTTTTTACAACCCAACTTTCTCCATCCCAATATAAATTGCCGGTTAAGGTAGTAGAACTGCCGTTATTCAGATGAATTCGATAATAAGCAGTACCAAAACTTGAAGAATTGAAGTAACGATGATAATAATAGCTGGAATTGACAAAACAAGATATATTGAGGACTTGGTTCATACCGTTAATATAGGAAATTACAGGAGTGCTAACATTTATAATGTGAACAATTGTAAAATTAGTAGTTTCTGCGCTACCTTTAGAATTAGCTGCGGTAGGATCCGCAAAATTCACTACGACGTAATATTCACCTGCTGGTAAGCGAGAGACATTTGCTAATCCTTCCCATCTATTATCAGTCCAACTAAGATTTCCACTTAAATCAGGATTCAATACTGCAGTTCTATTATTTTTAAAATAAAATCGATAATTAGCAGCAAATATATCTGTTGAGTTATGAGCGGCATAAGTGCTCGTTGCACTTGCAACTGTAATATTTAAGGTTTGTTGAAATCCCCCTGTATATTCGATTGAAATTCCAGATATAATGATTTTATGAACAATTTCGAATGGAGAAGAATTTTGTGCGACCCCTTCAGGAACATCAATGCTGCTTATATTAACAAAGATGAAAAATAAACCTTCGGGATAAGTAGAAAGATCAATACTCGTATTCCGCCAATCATCATAAGTAGCATTATAAGTTAGATTACCATAAATACCGAGAGATTCTTTCGATGTATAGTTAAAGATTTCAAAATAGGTAGATCGAACAGTTGTATCATTTATATGATGATATCCTGAATATGTATCCGTTGCCACAATTCCAATAATGTCCAAAGTTGCGGTATCCACATTAAATACAGGTGTTGGAACATATAAAGTAAGAACATGTTTAATCGTAAAACTTGTTGAATTAGCAGAGGCAGTGGCATTATAGGTATCTGAAATTACAGTGAAATTGACCATTACATAGTAGTCACCTTCGGGGAGGCTGGAAGTTGAAATATTTACAGTCCATGATTGAGAAGTGGGATCCCAAGTTGCATATCCTGAAACTCCAGTTAATTCAGAATTAGAATTATTGACAATTGTACATAAGACACTTGCATTAGGCTCAGCCTCAATGGGCGAGCCCATACCAGCCCCACAATAGCTTGTATTTGCAGTAATGGCTACAGAAACGACTTGAGCTGTATCATCAACATAAACTTGAGAAATAGACGTAATATTAAGTATGTGATCAACCCAAAAATATGAAGAATTGAGAACTCCACTTGCATTATAGATTTGAGAATTATTTATGAAAGAAAGTTGGATATAATAGGCGCCCTCGGTAAGGTTTGCCACATTTATGGTTGTATTCCACGATATACCTGTCCAATTGAGCGTTCCAGACAAACCAGTATAGATATGATTTGAATTATAAATTTGACAAATTACTTCTGATTCATTTTTTAAAATGGGCTTACCAATTCCATATCCCTGGAAGCTAGTATTAGCTAGACCTCCTACGTCTAAAAGCTGAGCCCATTCGTTGGTATAATTGAAATAAATTTGAGTTACTTCAATGGTGTGATTTATAGTGAAAAGATCTAAAATAGTTGAAGAAGTATTTCCAATTCCATATAGATTTTCAGAATGATCTTCAAAATATCCGAGGACAAAATAAGAACCTTCGGGTAAAGTGGAAACATCTACATTGCTGGCATTCCAGGTTTGAGTAGTCGGGTCGTAATTGAGAGGTCCACTGATAGAAGTATTTGCTTTCAACGTATTATCAAAAATTGTATATGTGAAAACATCAAGACTTGTTGTATTATCTACTTGAATACCTGTAATGTTGATTTTTTGTGTCATTCCATCCAAATACGTTATATGAGCTTCAGAAATCGTTAAATTTCCTAACACAAAGAAACGATTTGATTTTGGACTTATCCCAGATGCCATTCCATTATTATCTTTAAAGATTACTCGTACATAATAGACTCCAGGATTTAAGCCAGTTACATCGATCCCAGTGCTTGTCCATTCACCGTCCCCATCAGTATCAGATAGAGTTCCATTTCGATTCATATCCTGATCATCAACATCTCGATAGATTGCATATTGGGCTGTTTCAGGAGGATACGATGTTCCATTATAAGTAAAACCGTCCATACTGGCATATACGCCGGTAATATCCAATGTCATCGTACTATTTTCAAAATTCACAGTAGGACGCGTAATATCAATCTGATTACTTGAGTTTAACCAATAGACAGTATAATTACTCACATCATTATTATAATCTGAAGGTTTAACCAAGAGGATTAAGTAACTAGATGAGGAGGGAATATATGTCAAAATTTCAGGGTTATTATCACCTGTAGTTTTTACAGAAGTGGTTTGAAGAATCATATCACCATTGTTAGTATAATTATATAGCTCTAAATTTAGGTTTTCATTTGGATTATCTATAGTTAAAACAATTTTTACTGGATTTGGGGGTAGATACAATAAATAGGCATCGATTGCATCTTTATTACCTGGGTAATCAATTCTCCCAGTCTTATTTTCTGTACTCGTGAGATTCACTACAGGTTCTTCAATAAATTGGACGAAATACTGTTTAGAATCTAATGTGAAATTATCCTTTCCAGTTGTTTCATTGCTATAGTAACTATATCCACTCTCAGTAGTTGTATAATGGATCCCAATGGGGGAGCTATTTAGTCCAAGTAATCGAATTAAATGACTACCTCGGGTAAGTAAATAAGAAGTATCTAAGAAATAATATGTGTATTGAATATTTTCACCATTAGAGTTAGGTATAGTCAGATTTTGGCTAGAGACTATTAAACCTGAACTATTATCTATTGCTTGGATTTTTATTTGCGAGGCTCCATTGCTGGAATAATTAAATCTGGTTCCAAGAACTATTCTAAACGTAGAATTTGTAAGTTCTAGAAGTTCTTGAATATGTTGAAAGGCAGAAGAAGATTGATTATAGAGATTTATCACTCCAGTCGATACTTCTGATTCATAATTATCATAAATTGTAGGAGAAGTAGCCATACTTGGTAAAATAAGAAAATATGGGAACACGAGAAGAAGAATGAGAAAAATTCCAACGCTCCATTTATAATAAGAGGTTTTCACTTGTATCCTTCCAATTCTGTATAGGTTTCTATATTTCTGGTAAATTTTCGTTTAAAAAGATGTTATTTTTCGAGATTTTCAATACAGATTTTTTAATTTTAAATAAAATTTATTTCTTGAATTATCACTCTTTAAAAAAAAACCTCCTAAAGCATATTTAATTATTATGTTGCATTTGTATTATCTATACCATGCAT
>SUPS01000096.1 GCA_005191415.1 Candidatus Helarchaeota ASGARD archaeon Hel_GB_A | reverse complement strand
GACTTTTCAAGATAATGAATGATGTGCTTAATTATAATTATTTTTTCACGTTAAAGATATTTCAATAGAACATAGAACGATTTCATATCTTTCAATTATGAAGTTTTCAACTTGATAAAAATTCGAGACCCTTGACGCTTTAACTCAATGAGCCCAATTGAAAATGCTGCATTAAGGTAATCAACGAGTTTAGAAAATCCCAGTTGATTTTTCCAGTATGGATATTTTTTATTTAATTTCTGAGCAAATTGAGAATTGTCTACTATATTTATACCTGCCTCTAGAAATGCTTCTAGGATCTGTATTAAAGGCAAAAAGCGGTACTGGGTATCCGGGATTTCATGATTTGTTTTAATATTCTTAAAGGGATGATAGAGAATAAATTCAGATTCAGGTTGGAGTGAGTTAACCTGAATTTGTGCTTTTGATAATAGTTTGGATAATTGATCTTTTAGGGAAGATTGAAATTGTGTTAAATATTTTGCTGTATGATGAAAAAGATAAACTTGTGGTGGTTCTAACAGTCGAAAAATTTCAAAGATTTGGGGAGAATCTATATGTAAGCAAAAGCCAGGATATTTTAAGCTTTCTTCCCGTCCAAATATTTTACATTGTACTAATTGCAATGAGTTCCATTGGTCTATATACTTCCTTCTTTTCCATAATCGATTAAGCGCATCAGTTCTAAGTGGTCCCGTGAGAATCAAAAGGGCATTTGGATTTTCCAATACACGCTCAATTATTACTGGTGGCGGATTTCTATATTCCTTTGAACTATAAAGAATAATAACAGGATTATCGGCAATTCTTTGGTTCAATTTCAGTCGGATGAAATCCTGCCGCATAATAGATGCAAAAGGATCATGAAAGCGAAGAATTCTTTGAGAGAGGGTGGCTGTTATATCCTCTTGGCGGTAACGTAGAATCTCCATTATTTCAATTGTGTGGGTGTCAAGGAAAATACGATATTTTTCATTAAGCTGAGAGAGATAAAAGAAAAACTTGAGATAAAAAATTAATAACCAGCTCCCCGGATCCCCCAGGACTAGGACGGGCTCCCCATGTTGAAGTGTCATTATTGCCTGTTCACATGCCTTATCAAGTAATAATTTTTGGGAGGGAAATTCTTCATTACAAAATCTTCCATCCAGAATAAGCGAATCAAGCGGTCCATTTAAATTCTGCAACCCACTATAACTCCCCTTAATGGGATGGAGATCATACAGACATGAATCTCCAGTGTAAAGAATCTTATGTCGAGGGGTAAAAATGTACAGCATTGCGGCTCCTGGAAAATGTCCTGCTTTTAGAATTTGTAAAGTAATATCGTCATTAATAGCATATATATCTTCAAAAACCAAAGCATATGCATTCTTCTCTAAATAATCCCGAATTGAGGGCGATGTATCTTGAAAATACGAAATTAAATCAAGCGTAGTATGAGACATGATAAGGGGGATATCCGACATTTGTGAAATGAGGGAAGTAAAGCTTGCATAATGGTCAAAGTGGGCATGACTTATGAATATCACATCAGGTGTTTCCTGAAGATTACAAATATCGGGCTTTTCGAGACTAAAACAACAATCTAAAAGAATTTTAAAATCATTAAAATACAACATTAACGCCGTTCCATTCCCTATTGAAACATCACGTAATTTTATCTCTTGTACGATAAAATTTGGAAAATCTAAGGCATTAAAATTTCGGTCTTCAAGCCATTCATCCGTATTCTGAGAAACAGAACTTTCATGGAGAAAAGTACCGACAACATAAGGATACCATCCAATTTTTTGGTAAATAATATGCTTGATATTATCGATTGTTGGTGCCCAAATACAATGTAACACAATTATATTGTCCTCATCGAAAATTGCTGCCCATTGAATACTTTGCCGTTCAGGTAAAGGAATTAAATCAGAATCAAGAAAAAAGTCTAGTGCTTCATTAACAGAACATCTCTTAGGGGGATTGTTCTTAAAAACATTAATTGTCTTGAAATAATTTTTAGATCGGTGCCTAGCTTTCTCATGCTCCTCTACAGTTATACCTCGATAGCGTCTTTGAGTAATTGGCGTTCGCCACCACCCCATCTAACGATTTATTAGGTAAATATGCCATAAATTGTGAATACTATTCGCTGTTTTTTTTCTGAAAATAGACGTGTAAGAATATATAAAATTTAGGTAGAGAATTTCGAGCTTTATTTTTTCTTTCGGAACCAGACATAGAGAAAAACGGCGAGTGCCGCCAGAACACAGACGATAATTATAATCATCGTTAGAGGGAGGGGTGATTGAATTTGAATGTAGGCGTAGCCATAGCTATCATCATCATATTGTCCATCAGAATCAAGTAAGACCATTAACATGACAAGCGTGCCCGACAGTGTATAGGATTCATCCAATATCTGTGATACACAATCAGAGGGTAAGCTTAGTTTGCCAGAGAAGCGGTCTGTGACGAATGGCACTTCTGCTCCCCACAAAGGTTCATATAAGTAAGCCGTCATACCGACAGTCAGAATATTAAAGAGAATGACATATCCATACATCTCTGCTAGATTACTTTCAGTATCGTTCCCTGTTATTTCCACAGTAAAGGTATCGCCACACTGAAGTGTAATAGAAGAAAGTGAATCTTTCAGATATTGTAAGGAATAACCATTAAGCGTTGATCCTGTCCAATTAAATTGAGGATATTTATTATCGACATAGAACTCAAAAAGTGTACTCGAATAATCTGAATTTCCATTTGAATCAACAATTTCAATAAAAGCATGGTAAGTTCCTGCCGGAAAATTATAATCTGGGGCGAGTGTTAGAGAATAGTTCGCTTCAGTTCCTATTTTTGGAGTTATATTCTCCATTTCAAGAGATAAATATTTGATATCAGATCGATAGGCATCAAGGGAAGTAATATAGCAGGTCACATTTTGAATATCAGCGATTGTATCATCATGGAGGGTGATATTGAATATAACCTGGTCTGTATTCCGATAGATATCATTTGAAATAGTCGCATCATACTCAGTTGCCCCCTCATTTGCCGATGTTGTAATCGAAGAAGAAGTGATCTTTGGTATTCCCATTGTCATATTGAAATATGCAATTCCAATTCCTGTTTGTGATGAAGATAAATTCTCAATTGTAATATTCACCAGATACAATCCTTGCAAAGACGTACTGAAATTGAAATAGTATGCTCCAGTTCCGAGCCCTATCACATCACTGGCATTTCCAGTCCAGATCGGAATCCAACCTGCATTATAGTATAATACTCGACAGCTTAAATTAACATGTGGAATAAGGTTATCAATATAATTATTGGTAGTAGGATCTGAGACGTAAAAGCTGATCATAGTTTCATTATTCGTTCCTAGATCCTGGATTGATTGATTTGCTATAACCTCTACGCGCAATGATCGGGAATTGGAACGCGATGAACCGTTCAAGAGCCACGAAATCGTCTGGAGCACCAATTTCTCATTATAGGACTTGCTAATGAAGTCATCATAAAAGAACCGCTCACACCCCATACAAACGATTTTATGGTTCGATTGATTATAGATTCCAATCACCGACATATTGGAATAGCTTGCCACGGATGATGCTTTATTTGAATCAACTTCAAGGGCAACCCCACTCAGCCAAGTAAATTGAGACACTCCTGCCGTGATTGGATGTGGTTCAATATCGGTGATGAGAAAATCATCCATATACTTCAAGATTCCTATGTCATATGAACGTTCGATATTTGTTTCTGTGTAATTAATACCAACATCCAAATCACGCAATAATTCGTTAAGTGCTTCAACCGCAGTTTGTGGATAAAAACTCCCTAAGATCAAAATATTTCCTCCTGCACTCCAGTATTTCTGAATTTCGGCACGTTCTCGAGCCGTAAAAGGTAACTCAATATCAGGCAGAATTAGAAGGTCATATTGACTTAACAAGGGAAAAGTAAGCAATGATTTACCAAAAGTAACTGCGATATTATTTTCAAACAAGAGTTTAGTGAAATTGTAATAATTGCTTTTGACGCTATCTGCATCATCCGAATTGTGAAAACAATCGAAATAAACCCGTCCCCGGGGAGGACGCACGTTAAACGATAAATTTACTGTTTCTAGTAATAATTGCGTGTCATTATCTCTAATTTCAATAATGCCTGAATAATATCCGGGAGAGAGACTAAGCGGAATCTTAAAAACTACTTCTAAATTTGTATAGAAGGAATCTTGTGATTGTATATAAAGTAGTGTCTTATTTATGGGGATTTCATTTGCCGTAGTATTTAATAGCATGATGTATGGAGACACGTTCCCTGTACAGCGCACGCTCATGTTTAGTTGGCGCCCCAACAGAATAAGGAAATCGTCTGTATAGGTATCGCCTGGAAAGAGTGAAAATTCGAGGGGAGGGATTGGCAATCGTTGAGGTAATACCAAAGAAATATTAAACTCAGGTGTGCTTTGTAACAAAGCCGTATAACTATTATAGACATTTACTCGCCCTGCACCCTCTACATTGGGAGAATAACCGAGAGATTCAGCTCCCTTCATAAGTGCAACTCTTACCTGATAAGGTGTGAGTGTGGGAAAAGCTTCAAGAAGTAAGGCAGCAGCACCCGCGACCATCGGGCAGGACATACTTGTTCCACTCAAAATTGCATAATCGTTTCCACTCGTACCTGCTACATAATATCCTTTACGTTCCATTATTGCTCCAAGTAATGAAGAATGAGCAATGGTTGAAAGTACATCCTTCCCAGGTGCAACGACATCAGGGTCAACAAATCCTAGTTTAGTAGCACCTCTACTGCTAAAATCAGTTATTTTGTCTTGCTTATCAGTGGCGCCTACAGTAATGACGCTACGGGCGGAACCAGGTGATCCTACCGTAGAAAAAAACGGACCCGAATTTCCCGCTGCAACAACTACAACAATCCCCGCTTTAGTTGCATTATCCACTGCTCGACAAACGGGGTGATCAGGATCTGAAGATGGAAATCCCAAGCTCATGCTTATAATCATCGCTTTTTGGGCTATACTCCATTCAATAGCAGCAATTATACTAGAGACATAACCTACGCCAAACCGATTCAAACATTTCGCATTCAATAATTTTGCATTCGGTGCAATCCCAGTAAGATTATAGCCTGCAGGTGCAGAGCTGCCAGTTCCAGTAGCAATGCCTGCACAATGTGTGCCATGCCCATTATAATCCATGGGGTCTTCTTCCTCATCTGGATCAAATCCATACGCCGTCTTCACAAATGATGTTTGAGCCAGCAGCTTTCCACTCAGATCCGCATGAGTAAAATCAATACCCGTATCCAAAATTGAAATATTAACCCCTTGCCCCGTAAAAGGAACTGCGCGAGAATTAATTTGTGTAGCACATTCATTTAACTGGAAAATTTCCTCAAAACTGATATCTGCCGCGGAAGAGACGTCTAATTTTACTTGTTCATCCCAATAAACTTTCTGAACAGCTTCTAATTGTATAATACTATTAAGGGTTTCTTCAGTAACTTTACAACTTATTGCAGAAATGAATTTAAATTCAACTGGTTCAGAATTTTCACCACAAATATCTACAATCATTCGCTTCGTTAAGGATATATCACTACCAGGTTTAAGATTAATGATAACTCGATGGTTTGAATCTTTTAACAACGACTTATCAAACATTATTTTATAAGCAGGAAGGTCAGAATTCATAATATTTCGCTGGTTAAAAATTATAAAAGGCATGTAAAAACAATAATTTACGATAAATAGGCTGCAAATTAAGATTGCTATTCGCTTTTTAGAACTCATAATGATTTCCACCAATAATAAATGACTCTAAAAAACTAACATAGTTGGTTTCTTTTCAAGATATGATATACCAAGTGCTTTTTTTATATTCTTTTTATTTGTAGAATGTATATTTTTATACAAAAAAATTTATATGACTCCTCTAATGCTTAATCTTACACATTTCTGCATATTGTGGTGCATCACATGCTTGTCAAACCTATTGTTAAGAAACTCAAATATTTCGTAGTTACTCCTGCAGATGTCTATAAAGCAGTGAAGGAGCAAACAAAATCGAAATATACCTATCTTCTGGAATCGTGTGAAGGTGATGAGAAAGTAGCACGGTATTCCTTCATAGGTTATAAGCCTATGGGAAGAATACAAATTGATAAAGCGAGAATATTAATAAAAGGGGAAAAATTCTCAAAAATGAAACGCGAGGGAAAGGATCCAATTGATACAATTAAAAAATGTATAGGAAATATGTTAATAGTAAATTCAAGAGAGTCACCCCGGTTTTTAGGAGGTGCAGTCGGCTATTTCGCCTATGATTTGATTCGATATTGGTTACCTTATTTGGAAGAAAAAAGAACCAATTTAAAAACGCCTGATGCAGAATTCATCTTCACTAAAGATAACATTGCGTTTGATCACAAAACTCGTCAAATTGAAATTGTGAGTTGCGCCTTCGGTCAGGACGAATCTGAATTAAAGGATGATATTGGTGCGGCTGAAAACAGATTACAAGAAATAGAAGAAGTTATAATGAATGCAGAAAGACATGAAGTGATTTTTAGAGAACCAAAGAAAATTGATTATAGTTCAAATACTATCAAAGAAGAATTTGAGAAAATGGTAAAAATTTCTAAGGAATATATACGAGCAGGTGATATTTTTCAAGTAGTTATTTCTAAAAGACTATGTACTGATGCCACAAATCCTTATGAAATGTATTTAGCTCTCAAAACTCTAAATCCTTCTCCATATCTATTTTATTTGGAATTTGGTGACCTAATAATTGCTGGTTCTAGCCCTGAAATGTTGGTACGCGTTGAGGGTAATCGCGTAATTACCCGTCCAATTGCTGGAACTATTCCAAGAGGTCAAACTGAACGTCAAGATCGAACTCTAGCGGAGGAGATGTTAGAGGACCCGAAGGAACGGGCTGAACATATTATGCTGGTAGATTTACATCGAAACGATATTGGGAAAGTCTGCAAATATGGAACCGTAAAAGCCAGCGAATTAATGATTATAGAAAAGTTCAGTCATGTTCAACATATTGTTTCAACAGTAGAAGGTATATTAAATGAGAAATGTGATTCCTATGATGCATTACGAGGAACTTTCCCTGCAGGAACCGTAAGTGGTGCACCCAAAGTAAGAGCAATGGAAATAATTAATGAATTAGAAAAAGAGAGAAGAGGTCTTTATGCAGGAGCTGTAGGATATTTTGGGTTAGACGGAAATATGGACTTTGCCATTACCATACGAACTTTAATTCAACAGTCTAATAAAGCATACGTGCAAGCAGGCTCAGGGATCGTAGCTGACTCAATACCCACAAAAGAATGGATTGAATCAGAAAATAAAGCAAAGGCTTTGTTGAAAGCATTAGCGATGGTGAGTTAAATGACTGAAGTATTAGTAATTGATAATATAGACAGTTTTGTTTATAATCTTGTTCAATATATTGGCGAGTTAGGAGTAAATCCGACCGTTAAACTGAATAATATTAGTGTTGAAAAAATAAAACAGCTTAATCCTGAAAAAATTGTAATAAGTCCAGGTCCAGGCAGGCCAGAAAACGCTGGAAATTGCGTAAAAATAATTCAAAAACTAGGACCGAAGATCCCCATCTTAGGGGTTTGTCTAGGACATCAAAGTATAGCTGTTGCCTTTAGTGGTAAGGTAGGGTTCGCTAAAAATTTAATGCATGGTAAAGTAAGTGTCATAAAACATGATGGGCAAGGAATTTTCCGAAGTATAAAAAATCCCTTTGAAGGAACCAGGTATCATTCCCTTATTGTAGAAGAGGAAAGCCTTCCATCATGTCTTGAAATTTCTGCCAGATCAATAGATGAATTTGAAGAGATTATGGCTATACGACATAAGGAATATCCAATACATGGGGTCCAATTCCACCCTGAAAGTATCTTAACTACGGAAGGAAAAAAGATCATCAAAAATTTTCTAGATGGGGGGTAAAATCAAGTGAAAGAAGCAATTTCTAAGCTGATTGCAAAAATTGATTTATCGCAGGATGAGGCTCGAAATGTAATGAAAGAAATTATGAGTGGAACTGCAACTCCTGCTCAGATTGGTGCTTTTTTAACGGCTTTACGACTTAAAGGAGAAACAATTGAGGAGATTACTGCTTTTGCCGAAATAATGCGCGAATTTGCCCACAAAATTCACCCAAAAAAGGAAAAATTGATCGATACCTGTGGTACAGGGGGCGATCAAATTAAGACTCTTAACATAAGTACTATAACTGCATTTGTGACTGCAGGATGTGGATTAGCTGTCGCAAAACATGGGAATAGATCTGTTACAAGCAAATGTGGGAGCGCAGATATATTAGAAGCTTTAGGCACCAAACTTGATCTTGCCCCAAAAGAAGTAGAATATTGCATTGATACTTGCGGAATTGGATTTCTCTTTGCTCCAATATTTCATCCTGCAATGAAATATGCTATCGGTCCAAGACGTGAAATGGGCATTAGAACTGTATTCAATATTTTAGGACCACTTACAAATCCAGCATCTGCAAAATATCATCTTCTAGGGGTTTTCGATCCTACTTTAACAGAAACCTTAGCCCATGTACTTTCCAATCTCGGAGCTGAGCATGTTCTAGTTGTCCATGGATTAGATGGATTAGATGAGGTTTCAACTATTGGTAAAACTAAGATATCAGAGGTGCATAATGGAAATTTTAAAACATATGAAGTCACTCCTAAAGATTTCGGATTAAAACAAAGTAATAAGGAATCTATACTTGCTAACAATGATATAGAAAAGAATGTTGAAGATTTTTTTAAAGTTTTAAATGGTCAAGATGGTCCAAAACTTGATATTGTGCTTGCAAATACTGCTACCGCTTTAAAAGCGGCGTTGGATATTGATTTCTTAACAGGGGTAGAGCTCGCGCGAGAATCCATTGAATCGGGTAAAGCATATGAAAAACTTAAAGATCTTGTCCGAGTAAGTTCTGGAAATTTGGGTGAATTAGAAAAATTGGAGGATCGGTTTTGAATATCTTAAAGGAAATTGTATCTAAAAAGAATAGACAAATAAAATATAGGAAAAGAAATAAACCTCTTATCTCCTTTTCAAATGCTATTTTGAAGAAAAATAAAAAGAAGCAATTAGCTTTAATTTCAGAAATCAAACCGAAATCGCCCTCGGAGGGTAATCTTCGAGAAATCCAAGATCCAATTACTATTGCTAAAACAATGCAAGAATATGGAGCTAGTTGTATTTCAGTTTTAACTGAACCCTATTATTTTGGGGGAAACATAGAAAATCTTTTTAAAATTTCAGAGAATGTTTCTATTCCACTTCTGCGAAAAGATTTTATCACATCTGAAGAAGAAATAGAAGAATCTTATAATTATAATGCTGATGCGGTATTGATAATCATTGGATTGGTAAAAGAAAAGGCGGGCAAATTATTTGAGAAATGTAAGGAAATCGGTATGGAAGCTCTTATTGAAGTTCATACCGAGGAGGAAGTACAATTTGCTCTTGATATAGGTGCTGAGATTATTGGTATAAATAATCGAAATTTAAACACAATGCAAACTGATATTTCGACTACAGAAAGATTGAGAAAGTTAATTCCACAAAATAAAATTGTTATCAGCGAAAGTGGAATCAAAAATCGGAATGATGCAGAATATATCGCTCTACATAAAATAAATGCAATATTAGTTGGCTCAACTATCATGAAATCAACTAACATTGGCAGTATGATTGAAAATCTCTCAAGTGTTGAAATATTATGACAAAAATTAAAATTTGTGGCTTGAAAACGTACGAAGATGCATTGTATGTGCATCATATAGGTGCTGATGCATTAGGATTTATAATTGATGTACCTGTTGATACGCCAAGAAAAATCAGTAGTCAAGTTGCTAGAGATATAATCACTCAGTTACCTCTTGATACAGTAACAGTGGGGGTCATTCTCCCATCTCAAATAAAAGAAATATTACATATAATTGAAGAAACAAATGTAGATGCCATTCAAATCCATGGAACGGTTAATCCTAAAGTTATTAATGAGATAAAGGCAGAAGAAGATATTTCAATAATCATTAGTTATTTAATAGATAAAAAAACTAATATTACAGAGGCAATCGAAGCAATAGAGGAATATATAGCAAACGGATCCGATGCCATTTTATTAGATACTAAGAGCAAGAAATATATTGGGGGAACAGGAAAAATTCACGATTGGAAAAAAAGCAAAGAAATCAAAGATTCTTTTAATTGCCCTTTTATTTTAGCTGGTGGTTTAAATCCTGAAAATGTATTAGATGCAATAAGAGAAGTTGAACCTTATGCAATCGATGTATCGAGCGGAGTCGAATCAGCACCTGGAGTAAAAGATCGTCGAAAAATTAAAGAACTTATCCAAAAAGTGAGGCTTTTTTGAATGAAATCATACAAGTATCCCAATAAAAAAGGAAAATTCAATGGTTTTGGGGGGAAATTTGTTCCTGAAGTGATCATACCTGCATTAGAAGAATTAGAAGAAGCATATCTTCAGTCAAAAAAAGATAAAAAATTCCAAACTGAGTTAAATTTTTATTTAAAGCAGTTTGCAGGGCGTCCTACTCCGCTTTATTTTGCAGAGAATTTAACGAAAAAATGTAATGGTGCGAAAATCTATCTCAAACGTGAAGATCTATGCTTAACAGGAGCTCATAAAATAAATAATACACTCGGACAAGCTCTACTCGCTAAAAAAATGGGAAAAACAAGAATCATCGCTGAAACAGGGGCTGGACAGCATGGTGTTGCAACGGCTACTGCCGCAGCAAAGCTAGGATTAGACTGCGAGATCTATATGGGCGAAGAAGATATCGAAAGACAGAGATTAAATGTATTTCGTATGGAATTAATGGGCGCAAATGTTATTCCGGTTAGTTCAGGATCTAAAACTTTAAAAGATGCCATAAATGAAGCAATGCGCGATTGGATAACTAAGATTGAAATCACTCACTATTGTATTGGATCCGTGGTTGGTCCTCATCCATACCCAATGATGGTACGCGATTTTCAAAGCATTATTGGTAAGGAAATAAAGCGCCAAATAATTGAGAGTGAGGGTAGGCTACCCGACTATATAATTGCTTGTGTAGGTGGGGGGAGTAATGCAATGGGTAGTTTCTATAACTTCATAGATGAAAATCCGCGGTTAATCGGGGTCGAAGCAGGGGGGGAAGGCTTAAATACCCAAAAACACTCTGCACCACTAAATATAGGGACCCCTGGTGTTTTACATGGTGCCTATACCTACTTATTGCAAGAAACTACTGGACAAATCAAAACTTCTCATAGCATTTCGGCAGGGCTAGATTACCCTGGCGTCGGACCCGAATTAGCTCACCTTAAAACAGTTGGACGTGTAGAAGTAACGAGCGTTACTGATGCAGAAGCACTTAAAGCCTTCAAAATTCTTTCAGAAACGGAAGGTCTGTTACCAGCCCTTGAATCGGCTCATGCAATTTACCATGCTATTCAGTTAGCCTCCAAATTAGATTCCGATAAAATAATTGTGGTGACTCTTTCGGGACGGGGCGACAAGGATGTTGAAGTAGTATCACGAATTCTAGGTGATAAAAATTAATAGGATTGATAAAACATTTCAAATCTTAAAAGATGATGGTGAAGGCGCACTTATTGTCTATATTGCAGCAGGTGACCCTGACTTTGAAACCTGCATCGCTGTAGGCGAAAAAATTGCCGAGTGTGGAGCAGATATTCTCGAATTAGGCATTCCCTTTTCAGATCCTATTGCTGATGGTCCCACGATTCAAGCAGCTACACAACGAGCTCTCGAAGCTGGAATTACCCCTAAAAAGGCGATGAAAATCGCATCTGCATTGAACCGAAAAATACCAATTGCGTTTATGACCTACTATAATATTCTGCTCCAATACGGTCTAGAACTCTTCGTCCAGGATTGTGTTCGACATGGAGTGGATGGTATAATAATTCCTGATCTACCTCTTGAAGAATCAGCGCCTTTATTAGATAAATGTCTTAAACACGATATTGACCAAATCTTTTTTGCCGCTCCCACCACTCCTGAACAAAGATTGAAAAAAATATTACCCCTAACCAGAGGATTTCTTTATGTTATTGCTCTTCTAGGCACTACTGGAGCCCGAAATACCATCTCCAATCTCACAAGAATGACCTTGTCAAGAATTAAACGTATCTCAAAGGATCATATTCCACTTGCAGTTGGATTTGGGCTATCTAAACCTCAGCATATTAAAGAAGTTATTTCTTATGGAGCTGATGGTGCAATAATAGGAAGCGCCATCGTTAAGAAAATTGCGCAAATCGATAAAATTTCAATTTCTGAGATTGGAAAATTTGTAACTCAACTAAAAAATGGAACAAAATAATAACCATAACTTGATTATGAAATAGTCTTTATAAACTCCAATATTTTATTGAATTTGCATCTTTATAAACTCCAATATTTTATTGAATTTGCATCGAGTATAAAAGGTAAACTAAGTAATCATCCTTTCTTACTACTTACAGGTGAGGCGGGTATTGGGAAGACTCATTTATTATGCGATATAGTCTTAAATATAATTTTTTCTTTAAAAAATATCATAAGATACTATTAAAAAAGGCAAGAATGGGTTTAAAGTTTCTCCTTCAATTCAAAACTCATTAAATTAATTTTTAGAGGTTTAACTTCATAATTATCTTTCAGATACTTAATAAGTTGATGATAAACTGGCTGGAAATACTCAGCATCTATCCGATGAACGCTAAATGCTTGAGAGAGATTGACTGTATAAGTGAATGCATGTTTAGGTTTGAAGTCTTTTAAGCCGAATTCTTCTAAAAGTAGATTTTCGGTGAAATCATGTTTTGGGTATGTAAAGTATCTTTGTATTTGGGGCTACGTTCATCTTTCCAATTGTAATTATAGCAATTGCGCTGTTTCAGATGTTTTGGGCGGGGATAACGAGGTATGAAGTGACAACTCGGAGGACCAGGGAAGTAATACGGCGGTAATCGAAGGAATTCCAAAAAGATAATGTTAAAAAATGTTGCACGTATAGAATTAAAGAAATATATGATAGATCTCAAAGATAAAGACACAGGAACCATTTTATTTTTTAGTCGTGGAGAAAGAAGGCGCAAATACAATTTAAACATATTGAAAAAGCAACAAAAGTTTGTGGATTAATTAATCAGTTTATTAGAGGAAATGTGAGCATATATTTAAATGGAAAAATTTAGAGTTTTACCGGAAGAATATATAGAATAACACGGGTGTGTGAGAATATGGGCGACTATACTGTTGAAATTTTTTTTATTAAAATTTTTTAGGATTTGAATATTAAAATTTTTAAGATTTGAATATCAAACTAGGAGTATATGAGTCCAGCCAAGAAAAAAAAGAAAAAACAAAATATTGCCCCGTTCAAGGCGGAAGAAATCGAATCTATCAGTAAAAAGAAGCCAAAGAAAAAGAAAAGAAGGAAATTTGGATTGTTTGATGAACCCTGGCTGGAACAAGATAAATACTATCAAGACAAATATGAATCCTACAAAGATTCCCTACCCGATGAACCATGGCTCCATAAAGAAAAATTTTATCAGGACCAATTCGACCAAGAAGACGAAACAGACCCCAATAGTGAATATTATTATAAGAAACGGAAGCGAAAGAAAAGGAAATATCGTGATGATGAATGGGATGCTATGGATTTCTAA
>SUPS01000095.1 GCA_005191415.1 Candidatus Helarchaeota ASGARD archaeon Hel_GB_A | reverse complement strand
TACCAAGAGTGGCAAATCCTGCTCTTATTGTGCCCCTTTCTTGCTAAAATTTTTCATTTTGCTTGTTTAATGTCGCAACTGCTTCTGTTGTCAAGTAAAATAACCTTCTTTTTTCAATTTATTTTTGATAATAAAACTGCAAAATATAATATATCAATCAATTTACGTTACGATAAAACTCAATAAAAAATTATTTTTATAAGAAAAAAATAGGCGTATTTCATATTATTTTAGGGATTAAAGTCGTTCGCCTCTAATTTCTGCCTCATATTTTTTACGTTTCTCTACCATATATGCTGGAATTGGTACATCCCACCAGCCATGGGCTGGGCTGCCAGAGTAAGGGAACTCCCGATTTACAATTACTTCTATCACTGCCGGTTTATCTGAATCCAACGCTCGCTTAATTGCTGGCTGGATTTCTTCACATTTTGAAATCTTCTCGGCATAACACCCGAATCCTTCAGCAATGGCTTTGAAATCAGGAGAATAGATTTTGCCATTTTTATCATAAAATTCTGTTGCATAGGCATGGTCCTCACCATATACTGCTCGCTGCAGATCCGAAATCGCTACCCATCCCATATTATTCACAAGAATAATGAGAATTGGTATTTGATATTGGACTGCGGTGGCGAGCTCTTGCATCGTCATCATGAAATCGCCATCTCCCACCATTCCAACAACCTGGCGATCGGGTGCTGCTAATTTCGCGCCTATCGTTGCTGGTAGTGTATATCCCATGGTCGAGAAGCCTCCCGCCGTGATACAGGTTTTTGGTTCATAAAACGGAAACTCTTGGAGCATCTGGGCTTGAATGTTCCCTGAAGAAGTAATTACAATCGCATTACGATCGAGAGCCTTCCGAACTTCTTGTAAAACAGTCGAAATCATAACCGGAACTTTCGAATCATCCTTGAATTTATGTAAAAATGCAAACCATTCTTTTTTCAAAGTCTGAATTTCTTTAAAATAAGCAGAATTTTCATAATTCTTTTGGGCTCCTTTGCCTTTCAAGAGGGCGATGAGATCTTGAAGAACGCTCTTAGCATCGCCCACAATTCCAACTTCCACGGGGTAATTTTTCCCTATTTCAGAAGGGTCAATATCTATTTGGATTAATTTAGTGGGAGGAATCGCAAAACTCACTCCATGCTTATAAGATGAGGTAGTCTCATCAGCAAATCGACATCCAATGGCAATAAGTACATCCGCCGTAGAACTCAATTTCAATCCGCAGATGGTACCTTTCGAGCCTGTATGCCATGCATAAAGCGGATGATCTTCAGGAAACGCACTTTTCCCCATCATCGTGGTAAGCACAGCTGCGCCAATTAGTTCTGCAAACTCTTTTAATTCAGAAAAGGCTTCTGACGCCATAACGCCACCACCCACTAAGATTACGGGGCGCTTCGCTTTTAGAATCAATTCGGTTGCATCTTCAATTTTCTGGGGATCTCCTTTAATTCGTCCCATAGGTTTGTGCTCTTCAGGATCTGGAATGTCTACATCGATGGAATCACATTGAACATCCATAGGTAGGTCTATATGGACAGGTCCCCGACGTCCCGTCATCATTACATTAAACGCCCGCTTCATTACAGAAGGCAATTGCTCTACCTTTGATACTTGCCATGAGCGTTTCACAATGGGTTCTAGAACGCGAGGTAAATCTGAATCACGGCTACGTTCAATCTCTTGGAGCACCCCCTTTCCACGCATATGAACATGAGTATCCCCTGTGATAACCAAAACTGGTATGGAATCAACGTAGGCACTTGCCAATCCTATGGCTGTATTGATTGCCCCAGGACCGATAGAGGTAAAAACTACCAAAGGCTTTCCCGTTACGCGATAATAGGCATCTGCCATATGTACTCCGCTCATTTCCTGCCTCACTTGAATCACCTTAATTTCTGGATGCCGACGAAACGCATCCGTCAAACCGAGACACCCATGCCCAGGAATCCCAAAGACATACGGAATTCCCTCTCTCAGTAAATACTCTACCACGATTTCGCTACCTGTTAATTTTCTATTTCTACCCGACATCGTTTTCAAACCTTACTATTAACGAACTTTTTCTCATTTATAACTTCTTAAAAGATTTCACCAGCTCGTAATTTTTCCCGTAACTTTTTTTCTTTCTCGGTTAAGAGTAATCTTGTAAATGTATTAATCTCTTCTAACCATTTTAATTTATCCTCAGTAGAAAGTTTCATATATTCCCTTATTTTATCATTTTCCAAAGTGTAATGGAATCCTTTATTCATTTTCTTCCTCCATCCATTTCTTTACTTTCTTTAATAACTGTACATCACTTAAATCTTGTGCTCTCCCAATATTTTGTTTTAAAAGTATTAAATCGTCGATTGAAACCAAAAAAATCTCAATATTTCCAACTTTTTTAATGGTTTTACGACGATATGCTTCTTTAAAATCGAGTGGATGCACAATTAAAATATCCACGACCTTATAGGCATCCGTTTTATGGTAAAAACTAAATGCTTTGAGATTTTTTGTTTTAATCCATTCATTTAATATATTTTTATCCGCTAGATCATCAGGATTTACGGGTAATCGAGGTACATAACCCAACTCCTTTAGCGCACGGTTTATTTTATATATATTCTCCTTGTCCATTGAAATAATTATATCGATATCTTGCGTTACTCTTGGAATTCCATAAAGATTAACTGCTAATCCCCCTACTATTAAATATTTTATTCCCTTTTTGAAAAACAGTTCCATAACATCAAAATAATACACTCTTTTAATCTCCAATATTTTGTTATCTTTTTCACGCTTTGGCTTTAAAAATTATAACTCGGATGGCTGAAAGTAGAATGGATAATACGGCTTCATACCAAAAGTTATTATCCAATAAGTAAAGAATCCTATAACAATAATATTCGCAATTATTGTTGTAAATAATATAGGATAGTGGATTGGATTTATTTTTTTCCACATTATCACAATTATTTCAATTAAAAGTAATATAAAAGACATAATCGCAAGGAGTGCTGCACATTGTCCCTCCAATGTAGCGTATCCATTCATAACAAATAGCCCAAAACTAAAAAAAATCGATAACCCGATTTCATACCATCTCATTCTTCTCTGAGCCTTCATTAACGATTCACTTACCAAGGCAAGCACGATGAAGCCGAATAATCCAATATGAATCATGGAATGCCCAAGCCATTCATCTGAATGGTACAAGAATAAAAATAATGGCGTTGTATCATAGCCACCATAAGTTTGTCGATAAAGCGCATTAGCATAATCAAACATTAGATGCACGATGTGTCCCATGACCACTAAACAAATTAATATTACTGCCCCGATCTCCAACAAATAGATATAATTAACTTTTCTATTTTGGCTTTCATCAATTTTCCTTAACATAGCTTTCATTAAAATAAAATAGAGAACGCCAAAAACTGGCCCCATTAAGATGATTTCTACGATTGTTCCAATCTCAAACGAGAAATATTCTCCGACTGCGGGAATCTCAGAAACATTTACATAAATAGTTACCTCTCCTGAAAAAAATTTCGGTACTTCAAAACAAATCAACAATGAAATAAGAAAAATCATCAAAAATTTTATAGAACTATGCCATCCTTTTGGATGAACTTTGCTTAATTGTTCTGTCATTCTTGTAATCGCCTTAATGGTTATGTCTATCTTTATGAGTTAATAAGTCAGATATATAACGATAGATAATGAAATCCTTGTTTGAATTAAAATTATTGGTGAATTTGTATGGATTTATCAAATGAAGAACTTTTAGACAAAGCGTTTAAATTGGGGCAAAAATATGAAAAGAAATGTACAGGTTGTGCTCAGACAGTTGTAGCTGCCATCTTCGACACATTAGATATTTGGGACGAATCGGTTTTTAAGGCATCTAGTGGACTCGCTGATGGTCTGGGTTTAACTGGCGATGGTGCTTGCGGTGCACTTGTTGGCGCTTCAATGGTGCTCAGCTATTTGTTTGGAAGAGATCGGGCACATTTCTCAGATATCATGGCTCCAATGAAATCATATAGCCTTGTAAAAAAACTCCATGACCTATATATCGAACAATATGGGACCTGCCGATGTTATGATGTGCAAAAGAAGTTGATGGGACGTACTTATAATTTATGGGATCAAAAGGAAATGCAAGAAGCCTTTCAATCAGGAATGCTGGAACATTGCTCAAAGGTCGTGGGGACTACTGCTAAACTCGCAATAGAACTTATTCTAAACGAAAAGATCAATCTGGATCAATATCGAATGAGCTCTAAAAAATCGTAATGAAGTTGAATTCGGTTAAATCGTTAATTTTTTCCTTCCTTCCCTCGCACAAGTGATAACAAAGCCCCGAAAATACAAAGGCAAATTGTGACAATAAACGCCGCTACGAGCCCTTCCAAAAATGGTAACTGAATGGTAGATGGATCTCCCGCATATTGGTGTGCTAAAATCTCATTTAAAATAGTAGGCAGAATAAAGATGGACAAGATTGCACTTAACAAGGCGATGCTGATAGACTGCCCCGTCACTCGCATCGTGGAAAGAGTTCCCGAAGCGATCCCGAATTGTTTCTTCTCGACTGATTTCATAATTGCCGATTGATTAGGGGATGAAAATAAGCCAATTCCAATCCCTATGATGCATTGACTTAGGAGAACAAATTCAATAGGTGAAAATAAAAGAATAAGAACTAAAACAGCAAAGCCCAATGCCATGACTCCCATTCCACTGGCACATAAATACCGCGTCCCCACTTTATCAGAGTATCTTCCACTCAAGGGTGATGTAATCGCCATCATTAATGGGGTTGGTAGCAATAATAGACCTGTAATAGAAGGGGAATATCCTATAATCGACTGAATATAGATTGAAAGTAGAAAACCCACCCCCATCGTAGCAATGTAATTCACTAATGCCGCAGAATTTGCAGCCGCGAAGATCCTGTTTCTCCGAAATAAAGAAAGAGGTATCATCGGAAATTCTACTCTTCTTTCAATTAAAATAAATGCAGAAAATCCGATAACTGCCACTATTAAAAGCGTTAAAATGAGAACAGAACCCCAACCCATTCGATTACCTAGTGTAAGGGCTACGAGAAATGAAGCAAGGAATATCCCAAAGACTATGGTTCCTGCTACATCAAATTTCTCCTCCTTGACTATAATCTCTGATTCTTTGATCTTAAAATAACTGAAAGTTATCAAACAAATTCCAATGGGGAGATTAATAAAGAAAATACTTCGCCAAGTTAGAGCTTGTACGAGAAAACCGCCCAAAACAGGTCCTAACACGAGCCCAAGGTAAATACCCGCGACATTTATCCCTAAGGCTTTGCCAGTTTCTTGTTTTGGGAACGATTCCGTCACAATGGCAATTGCCGTGGCGGTTATAAATGATCCTCCAACAGCCTGAATGGCTCGAAAAACAATTAAAACTTCTCCTGCCCAAGCAATTGCGGACAACAGGCTTCCGAACGTGAAAGCGCCTAAACCTAATAAGAAGAATTTTCGCTTTCCCTTCAGATCCGCTAACCGCCCAAATGCGATTAATGTAACTGCCATAACTAGTAAATATATTATCGGAATCCATTGAACTATCTCAAAGGTAGCTTTCAAATCTTGTGAAAGCGTAGGAATTGCTATATTTAAAATACTACCATCTAACGACGTCATGAAAGTGCCAATCGTCGTTAAAATCAGAACGTTCCATTTGTACTCCGGCATATCGGCCCACTTTCGTTATCTTATTAATCAGTTCTATTAGATTTAAAAAGAATTAAGCTATGGAAGAATTAATTGATATTTAAAAATTGCAATAAGGTTTTTTAAGATGGATCCGCGAGAACGAGTGCTCACTGCACTGAATTTAGAAGAGCCAGATCGCGTGCCTGTACATCTCCTTTATTTGGATGCGAACAATGTTGACAAACTCCTAGGAAAGCCAGAAAAAGACAATTTTGAGGTAATGCATGAGTTACAACAAACCTATCCTGAAACTTGGATAGATCAATTTAATGGGATCATTGAAGAAATGCAAGTAACAATATTTTCCCGCCTCGTCGAAGCGGCGCTGAAATTAAAGGTTGACGCCACTCAAATTGGAATCATTCCTCTGAAATTAATAAATGAACATGAAATGAAAGATATCTTTGGAAAAATTTGGGTGATTCGTAACAATGAAGGCAATATCTCCCCTCAATATAAGGCTGGCACAATCACTTCGATAGAAAAATGGGAAGAAATAAAACAAAAATTTGAAGATGGCACAAATTATCGTTATTGCAAATTGGCGAAAAAATATTTCAAACGAGTCAAAAGAAAATTCAAAGAGAAGATATTTTTCTTCGCCACTAATGAATTAGCAAGCATCTGGGCGAGTACTTGGCAGGGGATGGGGATGAATTTCTTCGTGAAACAGCTGTACAAGAATCGGGATTTAATCAAAGATATGTTTGATACTTACACCGACTTTACAATTGAATGGCTGAATGCATACATGGATGGAGGGGCAGAAGTCTGCTTATGTACAGACGATTTAGCAACCAAGACGGGTCCTTTCATGTCTCCTAAATTATTTACTGAATTACTCCAACCTTGTTACCAACGACTAACGGAAAATATTCATGATCGTGGAGGGAAAGTAATTTTACACACGGATGGGCAAATCACTCCATTACTCGATTTTATTATCGGATGCGGATTTGATGGGCTCCATAGCCTTGAACCTGCTGCTGGCATCGATTTGGCGGTTATAAAGAAAAAAGTAGGCGATAAAATTTGTTTACTTGGCAATATTGATACCACGCACGTTTTGACCCAAGGTACTAAAAAAGAAGTGGAAGATGCCGTGAAATACGCGATCAAAACTGCAGCCCCTGGCGGAGGATTTATTCTTTCACCAGAAAACATGCTCCATACCGTGCGAATTCAAAATTTACAATGGATGGTTGAAGCTGCCCACCAATTTGGGACGTATCCCATTTCTCTTTAGAGGCATGTTTCATGCAGCATAACGATCTCGAAGACTGGATCCGAAAAAAGGCAGCCAATTACGGATGTAAATTAGTGGGATTTGCTGAGATAAATGATATCGTGCAAAAAGAATTCCTAAAAGGTATTGAAATAGATGGAAGTCCTGCCAAGACTGCTATCATATTGGGAATGGTCTTGGAAGATCCCATCCAAGATGCTTGGACACAATCGCCTTTGTGGTCTCGAGGGAAAAATTACATCGATGAAGCCCTTGCCCATGTAGCAACGGTATTGGCTTTGGAATTAGCGAAACAGGGGTTCCCATCACGCCCATTATCTTATGGTGGCGCTTATCTGAAACATTTAGCAGTGTATGCAGGGCTAGGAATCATAGGTAGAAATAATTTGCTGATTACTCCTAAATACGGACCTCATATACGACTTCGAGGGCTTCTCACTTATGCATCATTGACTCCTTCCAAACTTCTCATCGGTAAATTTGCACCTTGCGCGAAATGTCCGCCCATCCCACCTTGTATCCAAGCATGTCCTGCAGGAGCTTTAACAGCGACATCTCAACCAAAAGAAAATCACTCCAATAGTAAGGAGCCACATTCGCCTCGTTCTAATTATAAAAAAGAAACATGTCACAACTATTCTCTAGCGCATTTAAAAGAAATAGGTCCTTTTACCTACCTCTGGTGTCGTGCATGCGAAGAAGCCTGTCCAATCGGAAAAGAGAATTTAATAAAGGGATAAATAAGTATTGGCTTATTCATCTGACTTTTTATTTTTCCATTGTTTTAAAAGTTGATCTGCTACTTGTTTTGTATAATCATCTACTTCTGGAGAAATAGGTGGTTCCTCTATCATCGTTGATATTTTACGCAGGATTTCAATAGGAGATAACTTGGTTAACAAAACAATCTTCTTAAGAGAGATCTTTCCTTCTTGATAATCTTTTAGTAATAATGGCAATAAATCTTGAGATAATCCTTTCATGTCGATACACTTCTTTTTTCAGCTAAGTAGAAAATTATCTTATAAAATTCTTCATTAAGACGAAGATTGATTTGAACCATGAGATTTCACTATAACTTGTTCATTTTGTCTCAAGCATTTTTGCAGTCTGTAATCCTTTGATAATCCAATCACCAAACATATTCGCTAATGCTTCTTTCATCTCTTCGCTGGTATCAAGGCTCGCAAATTTTTCCTGCATACTTTCTACGAGATGGATTTTACTTGGATTCTCTTTCCATCGCGAAAGTGCAAAATCTCTCCAAAATAAGTAATTCTCTTTCGCATAATCCGGTAAATTTTGGGCCAATTTGCCTGTTAACATACCATAATGAGCCATACAAATCGTGGTATATTCTATTTTTTTCACCTTCTCAAAAGTCGCCATCAACTTTTCTTCCGAATACTCGGGTGGCATAATCGGTCCAATGAAAAGATCTTCATTTAGCTTATATCCTAACGAATCTCCTACAAAAAGTGTTTTGTTTTTCCGATCCAAAATCGACAGGCTACAATTTGTGTGTCCTGGTGTTTCAAAAATTTCTAATTCGAGGTCTCCAATATCGATTATCATGCCTTCTTTAAGCGGCGTTACATCCTCTATAGGCTTTAAACGAGGACTTACATCGGAAAACCATTTGTTGAATTCTCGGGCATTTCGGAGTGATTCAATTCCATGCCGTGACGCCATTACTTCCAATTGTGGAAATTGCGCTTTAATTCGATTCGTTCCCCCCGCATGATCCCAATGAGCATGCGTCAATATTAGCATGTCTGGTATCAGCTTTAAGTCAATTAATTTCTTGGCAATCCTCTTCCCTTCAGATTTCCCAGAAGCATCGATCAATACTTTCTTTTTTCCCCCCACAATTAGAAAACATGCCATATTTTCTTCTCCACCAAATAAAAACGAATCTATAAGGTAGGTATTTTCATTCAATTTTCCTTCCTGCTTAATCCATGCCAAAATACTCACCAATTTTCTATCTTGTTAAGATATTTATCATTTATTAGAATTTAAACTTTTATTGGGAAACCATTCAATTTATCGAGAAAAAAGTAAGATTGATAATATCCTAGATCCGCAATAAATAAATCCACAATAAAGAATAATGATAAAATAGACTGCAGAAACATTAATTTTTATTGTAAAAGGAAGTTTGTTTTATGGGTGAAAAAAAGAAGTTTATTCGAGGATTTGCCACACGGTCCATACACGGAAGTAATATTGCAAAAGGAGAACATGCACCCGTTTCGACACCGATTTTCCAAACTAGTACCTTTGATGTGAAACGCGTTTTAATGGGCGCGCAAGTGCGTCCTGAATTCATTTATACACGTGGAGGGAATCCTACCACTCGCGAATTTGAACAGAAAATGGCAGATCTCGAGAATGCGGAAATGGGATTTGCATTTGCCTCAGGAATGGGGGCAATTGCAGGAACCCTCCTCTCCTTACTTGAAGCGGGCAATGAAATAATTACAGATAATGAAGTATATGGAGGCACCTGGAGCCTCTTGAATCATTACATAGGACGTCATGGTATTAAAGTTCATTTCATCGATATGACTGATGAAACTCAGATTGAAGACACCATTAATGAGAAGACACGGCTGCTCTATATGGAAAGTCCGATGAATCCAACATTAAAATTGGTTGATATCAAACAAATAGTTAGAATTGCCAAAGAACACAATCTAATAACCGCCATAGATAATACATTTTGCTCACCTTATCTCCAAAACCCCATTGATTTTGGAGTAGATTATGTTATTCATAGCTGCACTAAATATATTGGTGGCCATGGCGATGCACTTGGTGGAATTACCGTCGGGTCTGCTTCAGATATCATAAAAATCATGCCAGAATCCATGGATTTAGGAGCCACGTTATCCCCTTTCAATGCCTGGCTCTTTCTTCGAGGATTAAAAACCCTCGAAATCCGAATGCAACGCCATTGCGCAAATGCCCTCTCTTTAGCAAAATTTCTGGAGAGCCAAGACAAAGTTGAACGCGTCTTATATCCAGGTCTCCCGAGTCACCCTCAGCATGAATTAGCGAAGAAGCAAATGCGCGATTTTGGCGGGATCGTATCCTTTTATCTCAAAAAAGGAACCAATGTTACAGAATTTGTGAAGCATCTTGAGATTCCCGCTTATACGGTGAGCCTAGGAGATGCCGATACCTTCATCGAGGATCCCTTCAATTTATCCCACTTCTCCGTCCCACGAAAAGTGAAAAAAGCGGTGGGCATTACCAAATACTTACTTCGAGTTAGTGTAGGGCTCGAAACAATCGAGGACCTTATCGATGATTTTGAAAATGCCTTTCAACATCTTTAAAAAAAGAGAGAACCTTGCGAAATGCAGGTTAATTTTCATAATTATTGGGAATAATTTGAAAATTATGACATTGTTTTCCCAATTCATCGTATATTTGAATATACTCTATTAGTTGGCATTTCGCAAGTGAAAATAACTCTTTAGGTTTAAATATTAAAAATTATCGATTTTGGTATTTTGAATTACATATATAATTCTACAAGAAAATTAGCTGATCATTTAAATTCAACTTCTTGATCCCCGTATTTACAATCATTCCAGTTGAGGCATCGATGGTATTCGGAACCTTAATAATCCGATGGATGTCAAATTGATTATTTTTATCTCGAAAGGATATAGAATCTGTAAAAGCTTTAATTTTTTCCATTATTTGGAAGAACTCTCCTGGATTAACCTCTTTAGCCTCGTCTTCCTCAAAAATATATATGTGAAACCCTTTTTTCCCGCTAAAAATGGTCTTAAATTGATATCCTTCGTTTGTCAGAATTTCTTCTGCAAATTTTCTTTTTTCTGATGCTTCTGTGATACATCGTTGGCAAAAACCTTGAGGTCCTATTATATGAGTATGAGAATCTGCATCAATATCGAAAACGGCTAGTAAATGTGGTAAGGGATATCCCCTCCCGAAATATTCTCTCGGTGGATTTACCATTCTGGACATAGTATAGTATATTTTAACAGGAGTCCAAAATTTTAACCATTTTATTGCTTGATAGAATTTAGATTCAGGAGTATGTTTCGCGGTTTTCGAGAATTTCCTTTTAGCGCCCTTCCAACGCCCATTTGGTAATAAAAACCGAAAATGTCGAGGCGCAATTTTTTCCCGAATCCATGTAGGAAATTTGTAATGCTGATAATATGAATGAATACTTCTCCAATCAGGCCGAAATTTGATTAATTTAATGTCAGACGGGACTATCAAATCCTTTTTAAAGGCAGGCGCAACCAGAAATAAAATTTTATAGCCCAATTTTTTCAACTTACTGGAATAAAAATCAATCCAGCCTTGATTAATAAAATCTCTTTTTATCTCAACTAATAAGTTCTCTTCTAAAGAAACTCCATCTACTTCTGTTTGATAGCCATTTTTTTTAAGTAGCACTCCATGTTTAAACGCCCCATATTCTCTAGCGAGTGCTGCTAATGCCCTATATTCAAACCATTCATTTCGAGTCCTCAAAACACGGTTATCTTTAAAAATTACAACAACGCCTTTAGGTAATTTATAGCGGAAAAGTTCATATTTTAAAGGATTTACTTCTGTTCCTAAATAATTAGTCTTGATACATTGAATGGTTTTTCCTAACTCATATTCTTTAATCAGATTAACTATTGTACCTTCAGGAGTTTGAATTAAGAGCTTCATTTTTCTTATTTCAGTGGAATTGTTTTGTATTGGCTGTTTATAAAATTATGAAAATTCTAAACTAAAAATATTTTATATCGGTTAAAATATATTTAATCTCATTTCGTTTCATAAGCTTATAAGGGATTATCAATGGGACGGAAACCTAGCCGAATTAAGCGTCGTAAAGAAGAAGATCCTATATGGTTCCGATACAAAAAGCCAACCAAAAAAGGAATATTTTATCATACGTTTCAAAAAAATGCACTTGCCGCAGGAAATCCCCCTGCCTCAATAATTGACAAAAAAGAACTTAATTCTCAGGTTGCTGAATTCTTAAAATCATTCAAAGTTATTGAATCCTTCGATCTAGATTATTTACAATCTTTATTACCTATCCGATATTGCTATTTATTGCCTAGGAATTATGCAGCACTTCTATTTGCACTCCATATCAATGCTTACGCTGAAGCAAATGGATTAAGCTTTTTGGATTGTTTTAAATCTATTGATGGTCTAAATAATTACTTTGAAAAACCAGAATCGCCAGAGAAATATTATGATGCATTTCTAATGAATTCGTATTTTAGAGAGAAATTTGAAAATCTTTTTTTCAGTAAATCAAAAGCCGGAATATATTATTTATTTAACGCCAAAATGGAATGCCCTGATGTCTTTCAGCAACTATATATAATTTTACTATTTGATTTAGCTATTTTTCGAGATCCTAGCCAAAAATTTCATGCCTTTTTGAACTTTCCCTCTCCTTTCACACAAGAGATTCCCGAAGGCATTGCGATTTTTGAAAATAAGAAAAAATTAAGAAACGCACAAGAAATAGAAGTTTTCTATGTTTCAGGCGAGGATAGTATTAATGTTTCCAAATTTCATTGGGCTCCTCATGCCCATATAAATAAGAAAAAATGGCTGGGATGGAATGGAATTAAATGGAGAGGGTTTAAGCGATATTTCGAAAAAGAAGCCTATATTACATATAGAGAAGTAAGAAAAGTGATCGAACGACATAATCCAAAGATTCTGGCAAAACATGAAGCTAAAAGTTTTATAAAATCATTAGACTCTCCGAAAATTAAGAAAGTCTGTAATCTAACAAAAAATTTTAAAGTTTATCTACCACGAGAACAGATCATCATCAAAAATTATTATTTATACCTCAATTTAGTTCCGAGTTTTCTTAAAGGATATACGAGTCGCTCTGGAGAAACCTTAGCGTCTTGGTTTATGTATCGCACTTATCCTCTCGAAGCCACCTCGTATTCCATAATGAAACGTTGTTTATTCCTTTATAATTTAGTAGGACCATTCCGAACTATCCTTGGCTTAAAAAAACGAAAAATACGAAGAGGAAAAGTGGAATTCTACACGCCAGATGTCTGTGAAGAAATTTCTTCTGAAATACGAGAAAAATTAAAAGAGTATGCTACACCAAGCCAAGTTCTTCTTAAGATTGTAGAAAATGCAAAACAAAATCAAGGTAATGTTGAAGATTGCTTGAAATATATACGTGGAATCTATCGTGCTTCTCGCAAAATCTCGCTCTTGTTAAAAAATAAAGAATTTGATTTAATTCCCAAAGTGGTTGAACGATATCTATAGGTGACGATGGAACCGCCAGTCTTCCATATACATATCATTGATGATAGCGAAACTCCCCGCAATCATTCCTAAAATATCTCCCACCCAGAATCCTGTTGCGCCAAAAATCAAATTAAAAAGACTAAATAGGATCAAGAAAATACCCAATTGCATTCGAGAAAATACATAATCGAATATAACTACTGAATTTTCTTTGAATAAAAAAATAGTAACCAGAAACATGAGCCCTGAAAAAATCATTCCAAATATAAAACGTGTAAATTGGTTACTCAGAAGTCCTGCCGCTGCACTGACTTGATTGAAGTTGCTGAAATAGGTTCCCGCATTTTCTAATTGTAATAGACTTAAATTCATGTCGATTGCGATAACAATCCATGAGGCTAATGCCAAAATCGAGGCAATTAACCCCATTATTACAATATATTTCAAAGAAAAGATTTCAGCCTTATCTAATTGGAATGTTTTTGGCATTTTCTGCATGCCACCTCGTTCTGATTCTCCTTTATAAAAAATATTGTAAAAGACTTAATTTTCTAAATTTAAATTTCTTTTCTTCAAAAAATCTAACCACTTTTTTCAAAGGAATCTTTTATAAAGGTTTTAGAAATTTTGAATTTAACAAACTGGAGGATGATATA
>SUPS01000094.1 GCA_005191415.1 Candidatus Helarchaeota ASGARD archaeon Hel_GB_A | reverse complement strand
TACAACTTTGAAGATTACTCAGAAATAGCCTTATGTGAATCTTCAAAACGTGAATGTCTCAAAGCTTTTTATTCTTCAATGTGCATATATTTATTAGAACACCAACATTTCCCATAGTTTTAAATAGAGTCATAGTCAAATTCCTTTAATGATTGTCTGAACGGGATTTTATAACACCATTCTCTTGACCTTAGAGGTAATTGAATGAAATTAGTTAATTTGGCTAAAAAAGCAATTAAATTTCTACAGGATGCGGGTGAAAAAGGCATTAACAATATTGAGCTCGCTGAAAAATTACAGATGCCTCGACGTCGGGTATATGATATTATCGCAATTTTGCGAGCTGCGGGATTAGTAGAATCCAGACGAGAAAAAGGTGGTACTCATGTTTTTTGGGTCAGCCTTCCCTCCATTGAATCATCAACTGTCTCTTCTGATGCGACTAAAATATCTGAAAAACTACAGTCTCAACTTTCAAAATTAAAAGAAGAGAATAATGAATTAAAAGATAAAATTAAACGATTACAAGAAGATCTTTCTAAAAGTGGTGTCGAAAAAGTATCAAAGAAGCAGAAATTTGATTCAACTGGCGTAGTAATTCGTGCTGACAAATCCTTGAAAATTACAGAAGTGTTAAACTCAGGAATTGAAGTAACTGTAAAGGCGAATGGTAAAGGAATTATAGTAGAACCAATTTCAGAAGATTCTAATTAAGATTGATATCTTATTAGGTTAATATGATAAATTTTGAGATAATTATGGCATTTGAGAAGATCGAAGACTCATCTATTAGGAGGAATAATTAAGTGGGCTTCCAATGCGAGCGTTGTGGGCGATGTTGCAGCGATCCATCTTTATATGTTATGATTACCCACCGGGATATTCTCCGATTTGAATTTTTCCTACCCGAAATTGATTTATTTAGTTTTATAGCTTTCTATCAGGTACCCAAGGATGCTTTATCTATCGAAAAACGATTAATGAGTCCCAGAATATTCACGAATCGGGGCGAAGTCTTTTTAGGACTATTGAAAAAAGAAAACCACTGCATCTTTTTTGAGAATAAAAAATGCCAAATTTACGAATGTCGCCCCCAAATTTGTCGTAGCTTCCCCTATACATTCCAAATTCGGAAGGATCAACTATATTGGGGCTATTCTACCAAGGCAAAGGAGTATTGCCCTGCTTTAAAAAAGGAGTCTAAAATTAATAAAATCGAGTTGGAACAATTAGCAACCGAAATTCTGAATGAAACAAAAGAATTTGAACAATTAATTAAGATATGGAATCATCTTGCTAGAATGGGGGTTATAGAACCTACCGTCGAATTATTAATTCAGTTCATTACAGGAAAAATTAAATTATCTGTTGAAAAATTAGAACATGTGAAGAAAAAATAAGCATCTATGTCCCTGTTTCAATAGAATGGACGATATCTTCAATAACATTAATCCAATGTTTGCTTAATTGAAGTGCTTCTTTTCTACTATTTGCCTCAGAGTAAATCTCGAATGTATTTTCACTAGTTCCTGGTCTGATTAAGACCCACCCGTAATCAAAATAGATCTTTACTCCATCTAGTGTTGATAAATTGTGTTCGTAAGCTTCTTCTATGAGCGAAAGCATAACTTTCCCGCGATATTGATATGGCACTTCGATAATCTTTTTAGTCATGAAGAATTTTGGTATTTCCGCGAGCAATTCATGTAATGATTTTTCACTTTTAACAATTTGTTCAATGAGATAGGCTGCACCAAGAATTCCGTCTCTTGCAAGTTGAAACTCTGGAAAAATGAATCCTCCCGTTTCTTCGCCTCCAAATATGCATTTATTCTGCATAACTTTTTCTACTAATGGGCGATATCCTAACTTTGAACGAAGTAATTTGCCATGATATTCTTCACATATTTGATCTATTATTTGAGAGGCACTGACAGGCACACAGATTTTTCCACCATTTCGTTCGCGCAGACGAGATTTTACGAAAAAGGCAAGTGCGGCATCTCCCTCAACAATATCCCCCTCATTATCTACAAATAATGCTCTTCCAGCATCTTCATCTAAAGCAATCCCAATATCGGCATCTAGTGCCTGAACGGTCTTTGATAAATCCGAAAGAACATCTTTTGTGACTGAGGCGCTCTTTATTTCCATACCAGGAGTTAATTGTGCATTCAAAGAAATTACTTCACACCCTATTTTTTGGAAGAGACTTGGCGCAATAATAGATGATGAGCCATTAGCACAATCAAGGATCACTTTTGGGTGCCGTTTACTTATTATTTCATAATCAATGTACTTTAAAATTGCATTGAAATATACTTCAGAAGTCCGAACAGGATTCAATACTTGTCCAACGAGGCGTGGTTCAACTCGTTTAATCTTATCTTTGAAAAAGATGTCTTCGATTTCGGTTTCCATTTTTCGATTAACGTCAATTCCGTGCTGATCAAAAAACCGAATACTAATCGAATTAATGTTTTCATAAGGATTTTTGACTGAAATCCCTGCATTTGCATTATATTCACGAATTGCAAATTGAATTAAGGGCACAGGCATTATTTCAATATTATACACATCGACCCCAGCCGACATTAACCCTGCAATAAGAGCTCTTTTTATCATACGTGAAATATTTTTATTATCTCTCCCAATTACTACCTTTTTCCCTATCCCTAACATAGTTCCGAATGCTGCACCAAGCTTAGCCGCGAATTCAGGGGTAATTTCAATATTTATTAACCCTGTAATACCATAAATACCAAATAAACTTCGGCGTACAAAAGTTCCCCACTTAACCGGCGTAGTAACGGTGCTCCCCGATTCAATAATTTTGTTTGGCCATATTAAGATACCCGAATTAATAATACATTCACTCCCGATCTCGCAATCGTCTCCAATAACTGCATCATTATGGACGATTGATTCAGCTCCGATATCTACTCGTGAGGATACGACACAATTTTCTAATTTGACATTTTCACGAATTGTTGAATGATTCCAAATTATAGACCGTTTAATATTAGCGTTCCTCCCAATACACACTCCATCTCCTATGATAGATAAACGGTCAATTATTGCACCTTTCTCTACTTTACAATTCTGCCCAATTATTGCAGGAGGCCAGATGTTTGCATCTGAATCAATTTCAGTTCCCTCTCCTATCCACACGTCTTCTCGTATTTCCCTCCCAGCTATATTAACACTCACTTTCTTGGTCAATACATCATGGTTTGCTTGTATATACTTCGTTGGATTTCCAATATCTAACCAATAAAAATCTCCCCAATACCCAAAAATTGGATCCCCCTTCTCTAATAGTAAAGGAAATAATTGTTTGCTGAAATCATATTCCTGATCTTTTTCAAAATAACGTAATATTTCAGGTTCTAAAACATAAATTCCAGTATTAATTTTATCGCTAAATACCTCACTCCACCCAGGTTTTTCTAAAAATCGATTGATTTTTCCATTTTCATCAATAAACACAATACCATATGCAACTGGAACTTCGACCTGCGTTAAACCAAGTGTAGCAACACTTCCCCGATTTTTATGAAAGGATAACATATCTGATAGGTTAAGGTCTGTCAAAATATCACTCGAAATAACTAAAAATGTGTCATCTAAATCTTCTTCTACTTGTTTTACTCCTCCTGCTGTTCCAAGAGGCCGTTGTTCCCATGAATATGATATATTAACGCCATACTTACTTCCATCCCCAATCATTTCTGAAATTTTCTTGCCCAAATACCCTACTGTAATGATAATATCCTTAAAATCATGTTTCTTTAGGAGCTCAATAATGTGGACAAGAATTGGCTTATTTGCAATAGGAACCATGGGTTTCGGCAGATTCGAGGTCAAAGGGCGCAACCGCGTGCCTTTTCCCCCAGCCATAATTACCGCCTTCAACCTATCCACATACCTTTCTTAATTTTTTTCACATTATTCAAACCTTTGTATGATTTGATGTGATTTTTCGATTTTAAATCTTGAATATATCAAAGAGTATATATGCTGATTAAGACCAAAATGATATATTAGTAATTTTGTCACTTATTATACTACAAGCTTAAAAGGTAAAACTCAATGGGTACAAGACAAAATAAGCGATATATCTTAATTTTTCTTCCATTACTTATTTTCCTTATAGGCATTTCCCCATTTTTATGGTTATTTTATTTCGATCCTTACATTTCTCCACATTCCACGAATATTCAAGATCCTTCTCACGTTACTAAATATTATATTCAATCTGAAACTATTGGTCAAATCTCAGGCGAAGGATTTCTTCGTTCCTCTAAGATCCAAACAAATATCTCTGAAACGCAATTGGATAGAACTGATAATACTGATATTCTAGTTCAAACTAACTATTGGAATATTACCTACTCAAATCTTACTTTTACTAATCTTATTGCTACTAATATGTGGAAATCCTACGAAGAAACTGTTTATGATCGATATTTTGATTATAGACCCTTACATAAGGAAACATGGGCGGCCCCTTTTAATATTTCGACTAATTGTTTTCTAGATACTATCGAAATTAAAGATAATGCCATCTATCAAACTATATTGGGTTCATCCTTCTCTGAAAACGTTAACATTACTATTTGTATTTGGAACTCGACCTTGACGGGGACACCGGACACCATTATTTCCAAAGTAACATGGATAAATAAATCCTATACTTTCATACCGTACTCATCCCTTCCTGCTCCTACGAATGACCAATTCAATTTAACAGCGCAGTCCAGTTCAGTTTTTTTAGATACGGCTAAAACCGTTAACAAACAATTTTTCGTAAGTGTTAATTGTAGTGGTCCTGTCTTTTCCCAATATAATACGACATTAGGCTGGTATTATAAGAATACTGCGGGTGGTAAAGCATATAATTGGAGTGGTAGTTGGACACTCGAAGATAAAAATCAGACCTTGAAGCTCCATTTTATCCCTATAAATAAAATTCCAACTCCTTCCTCTGTTGCTTTAAAAGTTAATTCATCTACTGTTCTTGACTTAGGACCAGGATCTGGATATTGGATTAATATTTCACAGTTTATCGCATCCAGCTCAAGTATTCGTTTTGATGTAAGTTCAAATTGGTCTATCCAATATGACGTTATTATTTCTTGTACCATCCAAAACGAGACTTATCTTCCTACCAGGTTTTTAGGTATTGGTTCCAATAATTTAATAAATTGGAACGTTTCGATTGCCTTGCAATCAATTACATTACGCGTGACAAATTTTACTATTAATGTAACTGTTCCATTTAATTGGAATCAAACTTCTCCTAAAGTAATGCGTCCGAATAACCCTTTCATTACTGCAGATGTAGACATAATTCCGATGGGCACTTACTCAATTTTCCAGGTAAATTCGGAAGATGGGTTGTGGGTTCTTTATTGTACTGGACCCAATTATTTGAAAAAGATTTCAATTGAAAAAAAGCGAGATGGTCAATTTATCCTCCCACAGACCCTGAATACTACTATTAATATAACCGATACGATTCGAATTAATGGGTCTCTTCAAGATACTCCTGCTGGGGTTGTAAATCTTTCCATTTATTCTCCCCTTCGCATATTGAATTACTCAGATTCCCAGCCAATCCAAAATGCTATGGTGAATTTTACACCATTTACCTTTGAATCTTTCACAAATGAGACAGGACCTTATTTTCTTCAATTGGTTTGGAAGAATGGCGAACAAGTAGGAATTAAAAATTTGACGTTGGATATTGTTTATCCTACAACTTTGACGATTCATTCCCCTACTGACAGACATTTCATTATGACGGATTTAATCAATTTAACAATTCAATATACCAATGATTTCGAATATAATAAATTCAATGAAACGGGAATTGAATTAGCAAATGTAACATGTATTTTTGGAAATTCAACAAAGAATGACACATACAACTTAACAAATCTCGGAAATGGCTATTATACCACAAATATTAATACTGTAGCATATGCTCAAGGATTTTACTATTGTAATTTGACTGCTGGATTACCTGAACGGAATAATATTTCTGTTTCATTACTCATTGAATTGGTTTATAACACAACATTGGTGGGTAACCTTAATTTTGCCGAGGTATATTTTGGTTATAACATAACACTTAATGTCAATTATTCTCAAACCGATCCCATCATAGGCATTACAGCCGCAACTGTTCAGTGTTACATTGATGGGAAATTCTACTCCACTTTTCATGAACTAGGAAATGGAAATTATACCTTACAAGTTAATACGAGTGGAACTCCTTTTAATTTGTATCCTGGGCAACATTCTGTGAAAATTAATGCAACGCGTCCCTCATTTTTCCCCAGGCAAATCTCTCTGCAAATTCTTGTTAATGCAACTCCGACAGAGATTCGTCTCTATCAAAATATTACTCAGCAAGGAGGACGTCGATTTAATCTTACGGTAACACATAATGCGACGAGTATTCTTAATGGAAAATATCTATCCAATAGTACCATTCGATGCTTCCTAGATGGTGCTGAGCTAACAGCGGTCGATAGTCCCGCCAAATTAAATAATGGGTATTTCTATCTTAGTGATTTTAATAATGGGACCTATAATCTAGAATTATTAATAGATATAGGCAAAAATCGAACGCAATCAGAGGGAAATCCATTTATTGTTACAATCATTGCTAGCCATCCTGGTTATATCGATGCTAATGTCAGCGGGATAATTAATATTTGGGTCTGGAATACTACTGTAATCTTTACAAGTTGGGATTCTCTCGTAAATTATGGTGAAAATGTGACTATTAATCTTCTTTATTTTAATACCACAAATGCCTTAATCGATGGAGTAGTTACTTGTGATTTTCCAGGCAGCGAAATAATCAGGAATGCCCAAGGGAATTATACAATCACGTTCAACACCACGGGACAACCCGCAGGAGATAGACTTGTCGCTATTAATGTTACTCTTGTAGGGCATGAATGGAATCTGACTTACCTAAACATACATATTAAAGCTACCCCGACTCTTATTTCCCCCTATCCCACGCTCTCCCGGACCATAAAAGTAAATCAGACGCTTGAAAATATCGTTATAATGTATAATCAAACGAATGGACAACCAATTATTTACGCTCATGTTGAAATTACACTCACAAACAGCACTCACCAGTTCTCTAACAATACAGGCGCTATTAAAATTTATTATACTTACGAAAACGGTGTTTGTATTGTCGATTTATATCCTGGAGGTCTTCATCAAGGTAATTACAATCTTACAATAACTATCGAGAACCATACAGATACACACGCCTATGAACCGAATCGCACAATTGTATTATTGACCATAGAGCCCCTGGAAAGTTACTTATTACCCGTTAAAGTAGGCGCATGGTGGTCCGGTGATTCTCTTTCATGGTATGAAAATGAGAGTTTGTTGCTAAAACTTGAATTTGATGCAACTTTTTATGATTTGGGTGCTCCTTATAATGCCAGTCTCTCTGAAGGCGCTATCCAATTTAATTTATATAAGGACGGGGAAGGTATTATCTATAAGAGTGGTTATTTCACTTCTCTCCACAATGGAACTTACATTTTAAACCTTACTTTAGATATGCAAATTACCCCCTTAACAAGTAATTATTATGAAACTTATGTGCTTGAATTAATCGGGACTGCACAAGACTGCCAGACCGCTATTTCTACTATATCACTTTTTTACTATGCAAAAAATATTGTATCAATTTTCTTAATCTTGCCAACAGATGTTATTGAAGGTGAAATTGCCCCAATTTCCGCCAAATTAGAGGACAACTTTGGCACACCAGTAGAAGGCGAACAAATTATCTTTACTTTTGCAATAAAATACAAATCAGGTTTTTATCAAATACTTACCTTCGAAGTTCCAACTGATACAAATGGAATTGCCACCGTGGATTTTCGGCTTCCTTATAATATCGAATCTTTCGAAGTTTCAGTTTATTCTGAGGCATCTGTTAGGAGTATAACATCCAATAATGTAACCCAAGAATTCAAAACCTACTCTACTTGGTATCTCCCGGTTCGCTTCTTAAAACGGACATGGTATATATTTGTTGTTGCTGCTATTGGATCTTATTCAGCTTATTACTATTTTAAGAAGTATAAACCAAGGAAAATAAAAATTGAAGAAAAACGCGAAACATTGAACTATAAATACGTCTCGGCAGTAAATCTCTTGCATTTACTTGTCTATGAAAAGCAAAGTAGGGAGTTACTTTATGCCTATTCATCTCCGGGACTAAAATTAACTTCGTATCTCATAAATAGTGTTCTCCAATCTATGTCTATGTATGTGGATATGCCTGTTGAGTTCCAAGAAATTTATCTTCAGGATGATGTTTGTCTCACTTTAACAGACGGAAACCTTATTCGCGTAGCGGTCCTCTCTAAAAATCTACCTTCCGTTGAGATGCAAAAACAAATTGCTAAATTCATTGATTTATTTGAAGAGGCTTTTAAGGACAAGATTCCAGACGCAATTAAGAATATTATCGCCGTCAGTCGTATTATCGACATGAATTTCGCGAACCAGCTTATTGAGGAATGTTTTGAAAAAAGTCTTACCTTCCCACATATCGCTCAACGTCCTGCTGATAATCAACCTCTCACCGATGAAGAAAATAAAATACATAAATTAGCCTATACCCTCAACGAAAAATCGGGTCCTTTCCTTTTAGGACGACTTCTCTCAAAAGCGCAAATGGAAACTGGAATTACAGAGCTTCCTAAATTAATTGAGATTGTTTTTAAACTGCGGGAAAAAGAAGCGTTAAAACCAATACCGCCTAAAGAAGCTGAAAAATTAAAATATAAAATGATGCGTGAAAAGATTAAAAATATGAAAAAGTCCGAAGGATAAAATTCTTCGAAATTTACCAAAAATTTAATCTAGATCGAAAAATAAATCCAATCCATATTTACTATAGAGCTCATCAATCAAATAAATTAACGGATTTAAGTGATCTTTATAACGTTTCCATACCAGTTTTGATTTTAATTCAGCAAAATGGAGATATCCTTCACTATCAAAGCAGGGATTATTCGGTTTAGGAATAACTTTAATAATAGGAGGCATTTCCGGATATCCCGCATTATATGTGATCTCAGTCACTCTTGTCTTTCCATCTCGCCATGTAGTTGTTGAATAAATTCCTTTACTCAAATCATTTTCGTCAATAAGTTTCCATTCTTTATAACTCTCTCGAATAATGACGTCTGCAATGTGTTTTTTAAAAAGTTCCTTCCCTTCTTCCCAGCTCATCGAGAAAACGTCCTATTCTAAGCCTTATTCTCCACCGATTGGCTCAGGAATCCAATAGAGCTTATTCGTTTTTAATTCAATAATATCATCGATGGTTTCTCTTAAGCCCACAGGTTTTTTCCTTCCTTTTTCTATTCGATAAACTTTTACCGTTACCAGGTTAATTGTAGGATTTGTTCTAATATTTTGATATGTTTGGCTTAAGAGATCAACTACTTCCTCACTATATTTCCATAACAATCTTGATGTAATACTTTTAATTGTATCAGACCCTTCTGCCGTGATATAATCCGTCGTTCCAAGCAGTGGGCTAACAAATATCAATTCATATACCATTTTTTATCCATCTTCATTGATTCTTTATAAATCCTAATTTGGCATTCTAAAAAAATTTATCTAAACTTTGTTGCCCTGCTTTTGGATCCTTAACTTTCATTCCTAACATCCTTTTAATTTGATTACAGTTTGCAGGTGCTTGCCCATTTGGATGATTATTAAAGTAGCCGAAAACTCTTACTTCATTCGCAAGGTTTTTGATGATGGGTACCCATTCACGCAATTGATCTTCGGAATAGCTATAATTATATATGAGATATTTCTGCTCTCTCGGTTCATTTAACCCATGCCACCGAATATAGGCAAAATCTGAGGTAATCTCTACAACGGGGGGCAGTATTTTTTCTGAAACGATGCAATAGGCGATACCGTATTTAGATAAGAGATCCATCGTTTTTCTTTGATCTTCCAACCAAGAGGGATGCCGAAATTCTATGGTATAGGAATAACGTTCTGGGAGATTAGTGAAAAAATTTTCTAATAATTGATAATCCTCTTTAAAGCTATATGGAAATTGAATGAGAATTGGGCCCAATTTTTTTCCTTGTTCTAAAGGTTCTATAACTATTTTCAAAAATGGCTCTAAATCGTCCTCAGAAACCTTTAATCGCGTCTTTTTTGCGTGCGTAAATTGCTTAGGAAATTTCACTGCGAAAATAAAGTTTTCTGGAGTTCGTTTTATCCAACTTTCTGTAATTTTCGGCGTTGATGGTAGCCTATAAAAGGTTGAATTAATTTCAACTGTATCGAAAATCTTCGCATAGAAAGACAACATCTCTTTCGAGGAAATTCCTGGTCTATAGAATCGTCCATTCTTCCAATCCTCATATGACCAGCCAGAACAGCCTAATTTAATGGGATGCATTCCACCAGAACAGCCCAATTCAACCTTATTTTTTCTCAGTTCGGACAAAAATGTAAGTCCCTAATAAAGTAAACACAATCGCTAGTATAATAATTAATACAGGTCCTTCCCAGGGGGTCACTCCCGCAGATAAGACTGGGTCCGTCGTTCCTGGGTAATATTCACCAAAAAATAAGTATCGCACCGTATTTACTACATGGTTTAAAGGATTGAATCTCCCAAAAACTCCTAAATTAAAGGGTAAACTTTCAGGAGAAAAGAAAGCATTACTTACAAATATTAAAGGCGTTCCAATCATGCTGGAAAGAAGGAAAAATGTCTCGGAATTTTTTGAATAGGATGCAATAATAGTCATGAAGCCCCCAACAAAGATGGTAACCAGAATTGCAATACCTATTAATCCGAAAAATATCCCAAATGAGAAATAAATTGCATATTCCATATAGAAACTGATTATGCAAGCACCTACGTAGATAATAATTACCTGAATGAGGGAACGAACCGCACCCACTAGCGAATAACCTAAGATAATAGCAGAACGATGACAAGGTGCCACAAAAAGAATATTAAGATATTTTGTCTCGCGATCAAGAATGATATTATTCGGAATAAACATTCCTGAAAAAAAGATCATCATACATAAAATTCCCGTTGCCAGTTCTTCAAAACTCAGTTGCCCAAATGATTCCATATCTGCAGCGGGTCCCATAATTACAATTACAGCAATAGGTAAGACGACATTCCCGAATAATAAAATTTTATTCCTCCATAGAACTAAAATACCTCTCTGAAAAACTGCCCAAACTTCTGAAAAATACCCCATCTTACCACTCCTTCATGTAATGTGATTACTTCTTTTTATCGTTGCCTCCGTAATTTTCGCGCACCTAATTTCCATTTCAAAGAATGTTCCATGTCTGGAGGTTCTTCTCGGAGGGATTTGCCAGTATAATAAATGAAAACGTCTTCAAGTGTTGGACGTTGTATAGTAAACGATTTGAATTTATACTGATGGTCATAGATTACCTTCATTATTTCGGGTACTGCATCTCCGCCTGGAATAATCACTCCAATTTCGATTCCTTCTGAAGAAATTTTTACATCTTTCACAAAAGATAATTTCTTTAACTTAGCAATAATTTCTTCGTCAGGTTCTCCTTTCAGACGCAATACATCCTTACCTAGCATATCTTTAAGGTGACTTGGCGTATCGACGACAATTTCTTTTCCATGATCCATGATTAGAATTCGTTTTGATAATTCATCGACTTCATCCATATAATGAGATGTGATAAGAATAGTAACTCCTTTCTCAGAATTCAATCGTTTAATATAATCCCAAATCCACCTTCTTGTATGTGGATCCAAGCCTAAAGTTGGTTCATCAAGAAACAAAACTTTTGGCTCATTCAAAAGCCCTCTTACTATTTCTAATCGTCGTTTCATCCCACCTGAATAAGTCATTACTAGATCATCTTTCCGTTGGGTCAATTCAACTAAGTCTAACAATTCATTAGCTCGTGGAACCCATTCCTCCTTTTTCAAGCTATACAGATGTGCGTGTACTCTGAGGTTTTCCATCGCAGTTAATCGATCATCTATAACTACATCTTGAAAGACAATCCCAATTCTTTTACGGACCTGCATCTCATTTTTGACAACATCAAAGCCTGCAATTCGTGCCGTGCCACTTGTAGGCTTTAATAATGTAGATAATATAAAAATTGTTGTAGTTTTACCCGCCCCATTAGGTCCCAACATCCCAAATATTTCACCTTCTTCTACATTGAGTGAAATGTTATCTACGGCGCGAAATCCGTTGAATTCTTTTACTAAATTCTCAGTTTCGATAATCGCCATTCTTTCCACGGGACTTTCGTGTGATTTTGACTAGCTCATTTGGAGTGATAAATTTTTCCACATAGAAAAACTACTTAACATCGAATTTTCTTAATTGACTTAAGTGATTACTCAAACTTATGGAGTTGAAGTAGTTGGAAAATTCACTAATTGGAGCTCTCGAAAAACGAATAAAGAATATGGATGATCTTCGGCGTATAATGAATTCAATGAAACACATTCTTTCTGAAGTGAAGATTACTATGGATGATATAAAAGATTTTGAAAAAGATCTGAATGATGCACTAAAATTTACATTACAAATCAAAGAATTAGATGAATGGACATTACAAACTCTTAAATCCTTTAAAAACATTAGTGAAGCAGGGGGATTTCGTGCAATTGAATGGGAAAAAACACGAACTCCTACAATTAAAGACTTTGTTGATCTTGAAAATGCCAAAAAAGGTCTTAGAGAACGCGGAATTGAAGTATTACCCAATTATGAATCAGAATTTAATGATATATTAAATCGAAGTGTGGAAATGGCACTTGATTTTCTCGCCTCAAAAGAACTTGCCATTAAAACTGCCCAGAAATTAATTGCTCCGTATAGAAAATCAGATGATTGAAAAAAGAAATATTTTTCTAATCTACACTCCACTCGGATCCACAGTTCAGACAACGCTTCTTCTTTGCATAAATTGGTGTCCCTGCAGCGACATAGAGCACTTTTGACTTATCCTGTACATCTACAGTTCTATTACTCCCACAATCAGGACAAACAAAAATCCCAGTTCCGGATTTCCAAGGAATTTGTGATTGGATTCCAGTTTTTGCGCCTTCTGCAGGCGTTGCTGGTTTAGGAGGTGCAAAAGCGCTTAAATTAGCTTCTAATTCCTGTACTTTACTCTTTAATTCAGAAATTTCGGCATCTTTTTTCTCTAAAGCATCTTGAAGTGTTTCTGTTTCATTTAATTTAGCTTCCATTTCAGAAATCTTTTCATCCTTCTCTTTAAGCTCTGCTTCCTTGAGCTTATATTGTTCCTCGAAAGAATTCTTCTCCTCTTCAAGGATCTCTATTTTCTTTTGAAGAGTGTCCTCTAATTCCTTCTTTTCATTCTCGAGATTATTTAATTTCTCTTCAAGTTCCGAGACTTTTGATTGAAGTGCTTCTAATTCGGATTCTTTTTCTGTTAATTTTTCCTGAATGCCTGAAGCTTCAGAAAGTTTTTGTTCTAATTCTTGAACTTTAGCTTGTGCTTGCTCCAATTCCTGAATTTTCGCCTCTAGTGTCGAAATTTTATTTGCCTGATCAGCAATTTGGGATTCTTTGGTATTGAGTAATCCTTCTAATTCTTCAATCCGCGCTGTTAATTGCTTTTGCTTTTCATCACTATTTGCTAAATTATCTTCTAACCCCGCAATTACCTCATTTAGATTATTAATTTGGTCTGCCTGCTCTTTGCTTTTCTTCTTTTCATTTTCGAGGTCTCCTAATACTGTTTCAATTCGCAAGTTCAAGGACGCTATTTTCTGATCACTCTCGCTCTTTGCAGCTTTCAGTTCATCAATCATTTTTTGTAAGGAATCAATTTTGTTTCGTTGTTGAATCAATAATTGCCCAGGAACCTTAAAACTTTTCTCAGGTTTTTCAAGAACTTGTGCCCAATCTATACTCAACGTAAATCCTTCCATTTGAACGTTATAAGGAATAAAAATTCAGAGT
>SUPS01000093.1 GCA_005191415.1 Candidatus Helarchaeota ASGARD archaeon Hel_GB_A | reverse complement strand
TTGCACATTTATTTCAATTCAAGACTTCTTTTTATTTTTTTAATAGACAAAATTTCTTTTTTGTTCTGATGCCTAAAGTTTTTAAAAAGCCACTTTCAGATTTAATATTGAGAATAATTCATTAGCAGTTTTTCTAGTATATTAAAGATCGTGTTGAATAAAGAGGTAGAATCACATGTCTTGGGAGGAATCCCACCGAAAAGAACAGATTTTTCGAAAAAGAAAAATAAATCGCGAAATTATCCTAAAAGCCGTTGAAAATGAAGACGGAAATATTACATTGATTTTTTCATTAAAGAATAATGAATCTAAAACGGAAGTTCCTCTTACAATAGATGAATGGAACTCAATTCTCTCGTTTCTTAATAGAACCAGTCAGCATATTCTTCAAGAAATTAAAAAGAAATCCATTTTACCTACCGCGGAACCAGTTACCGAACCTATTGCCGAACCAATTTCTGAAATTGAAGCGGATAAAGAAATTTCTACTAAAACCTCTGGAGAAACTGTTTCAAACGAAGTCTTTAACGAATTAGAATCAGAAATGCAAAAAGTACATCCAATAAGTGATACTGAAATTCCAATCGTATCTTCTGAAGAAGTTATTAAAGAACTCCATAAAGAATCAAGTGAAGAATCTGTCCAAACACAAATTGATCAACCAGTTTCTCCCTCCGAGGAAAGTGATTTACAGTTTTCGGCAGAAATTCTCGCTGAAACTTTGAAAACTGAAGATTTAGAAGTAGCAAGCCCGGTGGTAGAGGAGCCGACAAGCCCGGTGGTAGAGGAGCCGACAAGCCCGGTGGTAGAGGAGCCGACAAGCCCGGTGGTAGAGGAGCCGATAAGCCTGGTGGCAGAAGAAAATGAATCATCTATTCAAGAAATAAAAACAATAGATTCAGCTGAAAAATACGAAGAACAGAAAAATTCAGAAATAAAAGAAGTAGCACATAAAGATCTTATTACTCCAATACCAGTACCAAAAGTTCCGCATCCTACGAAGGAGGAGTTAAAATCTCTTTTAACCCCCATAAAACAACCAAAAATTTCCCTGAGCGAACCTTCTAATAATAAGAGTATTCCTGAAATACCAGAAATTCCCTCTATTAAAACATCTAAAAAAGAAAGTGAGATTAAAATGGCATCTGCATCTTCCCAAATTTCGGCAGTAGATCTTCTAAATGAATCACAAACCACAGATTATAATATACCACCATCTGACTTCACCTTTTCCATAGGAAAAGAAGATACTCACTTGAGTGAAGATGAGAAAGAAGCCAAAATCATCGCGGCTATGGAAGAAGTGGCAACTTTAATGCCTCCTGGTCCAGCAAAACGCTTTATAGAAGAAATGATGCTAAAGCGAGCAACAGCTGCCAATAAACAACGACCCCGCCTTCCAAACAAAAATAACATTGCAAAAAATAATAATTAAATAAAAAAGATTAAGATTGACACGCTAGTCGAATTTTCAAATCTTCCCACTGTCGATCGACCCATTTTTGTAAAACTTTGACATCTTCTGGTGAAATATTCCTAAACCTTCCTTGTAATTTGATATACTCTTCAATAGGTTTCCGATTTTTTTTGTCCAACAGATTTTTGCTTGGCCCACTCAACGTCATTTTACCATCTTCAATCTCATAGAGAATCCACATTCCTGTCTGAACTGCCTTTCGTCCGACCTCAATTGCTTGTTCTGTAGGAAATCGCCAACCTGGAGCACAAGGGGCTAGAACATGAATATATTTTGTTCCTTTGATTTTTTTAGCTTTCAACACTTTTTGATAAAGATCCAAGGGATAACCAGCACATGCTGTAGCCACATATGGGATTCCATGTGCAGCCATTATCATAGGCACGTTCTTTTTATGTTCTTTTTTCCCTGTTGGTGTAGTAGTTGTCCACGCTCCAAAAGGTGTTCCTCCACTTCTTTGGGTTCCTGTATTCATATAAGCCTCATTATCATAGCAAATATAAATGAAATCCGTTCCGCGTTCTGCTGCACCAGAAAGACCCTGAATACCAATGTCAATAGTACCGCCATCTCCTGCAAAACAAAGCACAGTAATATCTTCCATTGAGGGGTCTAATTTTTTTCGTGCTGCCAGCCCCGCAACGATTCCAGAGCAAGTTGCAGCGCCTGCGGCAAATGCCATATTTAGGTAAGGTATTGCAGGACCTGCACGAGGATAAAGCCCAATAGTCACGTTAAAACAACTCGCAGGCGCGACAACAATCGTTCGCTTTCCTAGCGCTTTCATAATCCAGCGAAAGGCAAGTTCCCCACCACAGCCTGCACAACTGGAATTTCCTTTTAAAAAATATTCTTCTCCAGCAACGGGATCCTTTATTAATTCTTTTAACTTTACCATTCTAATACCTCCTACTCATGCAATCCTGATACTATTAATTCTGTCTTAAATTCATTAGTTTCTGCCATTTCTACCGCTGTTTTCAATACCTCTATCTGATCTTCTACTCTAACATCTCGTCCTCCAACGCCAGCAATAACAGGAAGAACAAATGGATGTTTGGGGTGTTGGTATAGGATTGCTTTTAGGTCAATCGAAACTATTCCACCTATAAGACCAAATGCCATACTTCGCTCCATTACAGGAAAAACCCGAATTTTCTTTGCCAATTCTTGAAATTGTTCAGTGGGAAATGGTTTATAGCAACGAAGTTTAATAGCCCCTACTTTATATCCTTCCTCTCGCATATTATCTACGGCTATTTTTGCTTGGTCGGCCAAAGACCCTATGGACACTAGCGCTACTTCTGCATCATCGCATTTATACTTCTCGATGAGATCTCCGTGAAAAATTCCAAACTTCTTTTGATATTCCTTCGCTACATCAATGATTACTTGTTTAGCGTTTTCATGTGCTTTTTGAATCAAATACCGATATTCATAATACCAACATGAAGGGTCAATATTTGGTCCTCCAGGATTCTGCAAATTTCCATGAGTAATAGGGCGATCTGGGTCCAAGAAAAAGTGTGGCCACCCATTCTTTGGGACTTCTGGTAGAAATTCATCAACCAAACTTTGGTCTGGCATATGAACTGGTTGTTGCGTATGTGACATGATGAACCCCCCTAAACATACAAATGCAGGGAGGAAAACGTTGGGATTTTCGCAAATTTTGTACATCTGAATTGTAGTATCAAAAATTTCTTGATGATTTGAAGCAAAAAAGATCATCCACCCTGTATCGCGTGCTGCCAGTACATCTTGGTGATCTGCCCAGATATTCCATGGGGGAGCCATACCACGATCCACAATTCCCATTACAATAGGTAATCGAGCTCCCGCCGCCCAATGTAACATCTCATGCATATAAGCCAGCCCCTGGCCACTTGTCGCGGAGTAAGTCCGCACTCCATTATATGATGCTCCTATTAGACAAGCCATTACACTATGCTCACTTTCAACTCTTATATATTCTGCATCAAGTTCTCCATTTTCCACAAAATCTGAGAGCTTTTCTACAATTGTCGTTTGAGGTGTAATAGGATAAGCGGAAATAACCTGGACCCGTGCATACCTCGCAGCCCAAGCGCAAGCTGCATTTCCTGAAATTATACGAACCGATTCTTTTAATTCACTCCTTAATTCTGTCATCTTCTTATTCACCTTCTGGCTCCTTTTTCTCTCGTACTTGCTCAATGGCTTTTTTGGGACATTCATGCGCACAAATCATGCATCCTTTACAATATACATAATCTATATTTGGATATCCATCCTTATCGATTTCAATGACCGCCTCTGGACAATACATCCAACATATGTAGCACTTGTTGCATTTACTCTTATCTATTTCTGGACGAAATGTCCGCCAATCACCCGTTTCACCAAGGCTCCCATAATTTGGTAGTGAGAGGGGGACTGGAGGAAGATCATTTATACTTGTATGTGTTTCTATTTCTTTCCATTTCCAATATTTCTTTTCAGTCATTCTTTTCTCTCCTTATTTAAGAAATGGTTTCATAGGCGATTTTAGCCGCTTCTACATTTTTATCCGCCCATTTTCCTGGCCATTCTTCCCGGATACTTTCTTCTACAGTTTTAAGATCTAAAATACCTGTAACCTTTGCAAATGCTCCCAACATGGGTGCATTAATCACTGGCTGTCCTGCTACTTCTAATCCAATCTTAATTGAAATACTTGTTGCATCAATCGCTTTGATTTGATATCCATTTTTTGCTTCCAAAGCTTTTGGAGAATTTATAAGTAGAATGCTTCCATCTTTCAATCCAGCCGTGACCATTCCCGTATACACATAGTATAGTGTATGATCCATTACAATCACAATATCAGGTTCATAAATTTGAGAATGAATCCGCACTTTATCTTTTGAAAGGCGCGTGAAAGCTTTTATTGGAGCACCTCTTCGTTCCGCACCAATCCATGGTATAGCTTGCACCCCTTTATACCCTTGCTTATATGCCGCCTTAGCCAATAAGTTTGCTGCTGTGATCGTTCCTTGACCACCTCTTCCATGCCACCTTATTTCAATCAATTTCTTATCTTTCACCATTCCTTACTCACCAATTTTTTCTTTCCATTCTTATTCTGCCCTGTTATATGGTGTTGTCCCTCAGCATCATGAATGTTACAAGAGCGACTAAAAAAATTGAGCCTTTATCTCGCCCTTGCAACATCCCTGATGCCGCAAGGGCTTTAACTAATAATAATAACAAGGACAAGAACAACGACTAAAAGTACAAGAAGACCACTTACACCATTTTGCATTTTTTCGATTGCCATACTCTGCGTATTCATTTCCATAAGGGTCTTCTCATACAGCGTTGTTTATATCATTTTTACTTCTGATTAATAGGAACTTTAGTTTTACAATTTTAAGCAAAATTCTAAATAAAAATGTTTCTTATATTGCAATGAATGTGTCAAATTAAATAGTTTATGATGTATTTGATCTAATTTTATTCTTCTAAAAGAATTCGAATTGAATTCGTTCGTAACCTCCAATTTTCATCCCCTGATCTGCCCATAAAATAATTCGATTTCCAAAAATATCATAATTAAGTTTCGATTCAACTTGTAAAATTTTGGTATTTAATGGAAATTGCCAGATTGCGTAGCAATCATATTCTAATTCTTCTTCCTCTGTGATTGTCTCATAATTATTAATTCTCCTTTGAAAAACTCCTTTAAAAGTAATAATCCAAAGAATAAACGGATGCTCGCGTTTCCCTCTAAATTGAATATCACAGAATTTCACTTCAGGAAATACTAATTCACCATTGACTTTGTTCGTTTCTTCTTCAAGATAGCCTTGCATGCTGTGCCATAAAGTCTTAATTTCTTCAGCAAATCTTTTTTCGTCTTTCTCGAGCTTGAAATAAAATCCATCAGGATCATAATAATCATATTGGAGTAATTGATGAAATTCCCCATCTCGCGTTACGCTGAAAAAGGAGGACGCATGCATAGGAACGATATTCTCGTCATTCTTCAATTTTCGTCACACTTTTATAAATTATTTGTGATTATTGATAACAAACATTATTTATTCTTGGGATACTTTTTAAAACTTCCACTCTCATAGTGTTGTCCAGTTAATTTTCACAATTATTGGGAATAATTTGAAAATTACGACATTCAACAGATTGCCTTGCGTGGGATCCTGCGGAAAGCGCTCTTCGGGCAATTCGGGTTCGGGGAATTTGTCGTCCATGACTGGAATAAAAATGGTGAGGGAAATGGAATTCGAAGCTGAGATGTTGGCAATATTACGGCATGATTTGCATAAAATCCGAACCATAGGGGCCTTGAAGCATAAAGCCGCCCTTCAGGATAAGCTTGCACGGCGCGCCGATGGGACCGCCGCCTGGATGAGCCGTAACTTTTTACGGGAAGTTTTCCGGAAACAACTATATCGGAAATCTTTGATCTACCCGATGCGAAACTTCACTAATACGCGGACGTTGGCGAACCTGCACCGGGTCGAAGCCGCATCCCTTTTTCAAGAAGCCGACTCCTTAAAACTGCACACGGCCATTCTCCGCTCAAAACTGCTGAACCTCTATGCGGAAGCCCGCAGGTTCCCTTATACCTCATTGAAATACCATATTCTTCTGACCTGCGCCCTCTATTATAACTTTAAGTCTGGATTTGGGTTGAAAGACCTTTATCTCTGTGAGAACCACCCTAGTGAGAGCCCATTTCAGGTGATTTACCGCGATGCCACCAGGGAATGGGCCATCCTGCCGCATCGCCAGTCGGAAGGGCTCTCGAAACTATACCCGAAATTTTATACGACGTGGGAATGTCGTAAATACCAAAGTATAGGAGGTGAGCACCAGACCTTTGCCGAATTGCTCTGCACCATTGGTAGTTGGACCGCTGCCCTGGCGACCCTCGAAGAGTTCGTGGCGTTCCTTCCATAATCTTAACTGACGCTAAAGAACTGGAGTTAGTTTTGAAGTTTGAGGCTTTAACAGAACCATTCCTTGGAGGATGGTTTCCTGTGAGAAATTTTTGAAAGTCTAAGGGATAAAAAGAGCTAGCTCGCACAGTATGGTATTGAGAATAAGCCAGTTTTACGATGCGTTTAAATAGGCTAATGGCGAGAAGCTTTTATAGTGCCTTGGACAATGCATGGTATAGGTAATAAGTATGAAGGCGACAAAGAGTTATGGAGATATCGTTAATCTCTTAGAATCTTTAGAAGGGAAGATAGAAACCGAAATTGAGAAATTCCAGGAAGAATGCAGCAAAAAATATACTCTAGATATAACGCGTGAAATTATACAGTATGCAATTGATTACCTAAAAATGAAAATTAATCTAATTATGAACGATATTATCAAAGACTTTAATTGGTACACGGTAGTTATTGATGCAACCGAGATTCACCTTAATATGTATGAAATAGAAGCGCTTTTAAGACAAGTGAAGCGAAAAATTCAAGATAATATCCCAAAAGACCCTGACATCGAGGATCTTCAAATTATCTTGAAAAAGTATTTACGTAAGGTGATTTGCCGAATCCCAACGAAGTGGACCGAACCAGTTGCTTTACAGTTTCTTCAACAATTTGAAACGATGTTAAATCAATTAGGTATCATTGTTGATTAATTTCAATGGAAACTCTGACTTTATCTCCATCCTTAAGATTAAAAGCTTCTCGAAGGTAAATAGGCGCGATTATCTCTAAGACTTCCCCTTTATAATGCGTCCTTTGTATTAAAAGTAAGGCTCCTTCCACAGATTCATTAACTTTGACTGGAAAACATTTTACTGGGCCGAACGTTCGATTCTGATTCTCGAATCCTTCTATCAAAATACCAGGGTATGACTTTGATTCAAGAAGCTTACGTATTTGCAAATCTGGTTGTTTTATCAATCTTAAATTGAGTGTACCTGGAAATGGTTTGAACCCGAGTTTCTGTTCAAATTGTTTTAAATATCCCGGCTGTGTAACATAATACGCACCTTCACCCATTCCTTTAAAAACTATTCCTTCCACTTTCAAATCCTGTGGTTTTTTTTCAAAGATATTATTTAATAAAAGGTATATTTTGTGTAGCATTTCAAGTCCCTTCGTTGTAATACGGATCGATTGCCCTTTATGAGAAATTACCCTCGTAATCCATCCTTTTTTCTCTAATTCTTTTAGTCTTCGGGAAGCTGTTTGTTGTGAAACCCCAATTTTCTCGGCAAATTCAATTGATGAAATTTCTATCACATCATATGCCCCCAGATTTGCAAGAGTAAACAAGGCGAACCAATCTTGTGCCATGATTTTAACTTCCTTTCTGATTTCATAGAATTAGCAAGTAAATAAAATCAAGTCAAAAAGCTACAAATTCTATAAAAATTTTTTGAACTATTATTACTGAATTTCTATTTTCGATGAATTGGAGGTCTCTGTTGGTGATACTTACAACCGAATTCCATTTATTCTGAGATTTCAATTTTAAATGCATTAAGAACTCCATGACACATACAAGATGTTCCGATAATAACTTGTTGATTAATTGAATCTAGAAAATGAAGAAATTTATCCATCGATTTTTTTGGTATTCCTCCTAAATTAGGTTTGAGTTGTTCACTTATAAAAATCATTGAAGGGAAATCTTGGCAAGCATCTTGAAAAATCTCATAAAGTGGTTTCGGCTTTTGTATTTTCGTAACAGGACAGCGAAGGTATTCCACACAATTCTGAGCACAATTCTGATTTTTGGGCATGAAACTTGCAATTATAATTCCATCCTTTTCGCTATAATTAATAATCAGTGATTGATCTATTCTTTTACTAATTAATCGTATGACATTTGCCGCTGGCTTTACTTGAAATTTTTTTGCCCTTAAATAATCATAACATAGTTTTCCCATTAAATGGATAGGAACAGCGGGAATTGTATATTCAAAGTCGTAACTTTGAAGAAGCCTTGGTATTTCTGACAATTCCGTAACGAATAAAATTGCTTTATTTCCCTGAAGTTTTGTAATTACCTCAAAATTATCTCCAACTTCAATTATATCCACATATTTACGCACTAGGCAGTCAGGTTTATCATCCACAATTACTGCAATAAAATTATTCTCTTTACAAAAATCTAATGCCCTTTGTCCAACACGACCGCCACCAACAATTAGTATTTTACGTTGAGTATGATTCATAAGTGGAAACCATAATTATTTTTTAATTAAGTTCCTTTTTTTCTCGTTAGCTTGTTGATGTGCTAAATAGAGTGGTTCTGGCATTCTATGGTTTTTTATACTATTTTTTACGAATTCTACAGCGGTTTCGAGCGTAATTCGATGTCCTGGTGAAATAAAAATCGGCTTACTTTCCTTTTGACTGAGATAATACGCCCCCACCATCTTATTTTGGTAGATTATTGGCACCCACTCTCCCACAGAAGCGGGTTCAGATTCCCATTCTCCGCATAATGCATTCTGAGCCACCCCAATTGTTGGTAAATTTAAAAGAACTCCAATATGTGAAGCGCATCCCGCAAAAATAGGATGTAAAATTCCATGACTGTTAATCATTAGAATATCTGGCATTCTTTCACAAGAAGAAAGTACTTCAAGAATAGGTGGGCCTTCGCGAAAGGCAAAAAATGTACTAAGATAAGGAAATTTTGTCTCTGATATAATACACTTTTGATTTATAAGCTCTAATTTTGGCCATGTAAGAATAATACATGCCGTGATAACTATATCATCGATATAAGCCGAATCTACTCCTCCAATATATTTTATTGGCGTAGGAAAATCGTCTTTAAGAATAATCTTTTTGGCGATTTTTTCTTGTATTACTCGTAACTTTCCTAAATCCTTATTAGATTCTCTTGCAATTCGAAGAAATTCTTCTCTATTCATATTGAAAATCAAACTCGATAATTAAGTTAATTCCTTAACAATAGTTTGAACTGTTTCTAAAAATTGTAAAACTTCTTCTTTGGTATTATACACATGAAGTGATGCTTGAACTACCCCTGGAATCTTAAAGGCATCTAACATTGGATGACTACAGAGCAGCCCTGACCGAACAGCTATATTTGCGACCTCATCTAGATACATAGCTAAGTCATGAGCATTTAACTCCTCAACCTTGAAGCTAACAATTCCGATTTTCTGACTAGCATCTAATGGACCATATAATGTTATTTTCTCAACATTTCTTAATTCCTTAATCATGAGTTCAACTAACATTTTCTCTTGACGTTGAATATTCGACAATCCAATCCTTTTTAAATACTCAATGGCAGCTCCTAAACCCACAACATTGGCGACATTAGGGCTTCCTGGCTCGAAATTATCAGGATAATTCATTAATTTATAATCTTCTGTTGTTACTTTACTTACAGTCCCACTTCCTAGTATTAACGGGTTTATTTCAATTTCTGTGTCTTGATTAATATATAATATCCCTACACCCATTGGCCCCATCAATCCAATATTTCCATGACAGACGAAAAAATCGCAATCCAACGATTTTAGATTAATGGGTCGATGTCCAGCTATACGCGTTCCATCAATTAATACAGGGATATTCTGCTCATGGGCGATTTTAACAATTTCTTTAATTGGAGTGATAGTTCCAAAAAGAAGAGGGCTATAAGTGAGTGATATTAATTTTGTATCAGAAGTAATCAATTCATTAAGCACTTCATGGCTTATCTGTCCCTCTGTAGTATGTGTTAGGTAATCAATTTTGAGATTAAAATGCTTTGCAAGGTATAAAATTGGTAAATAGTTAGAATGATGTTCTAAAAGTGATGTAATTATTTGATTTTTTTTCTCCCATCGTAATGAATAAAGAAGTGACGTAATTCCATAGCTTTCATTCGGGACAAAACTAATTTCTGTTGATGATACATGAAAAAACTCTGCAATTTGGGCTCTTGCTTTCTGAAAAAGCTCAGTAGCTTCCACCGTTAATCGATAAGTTCCACGTTTAATTACCGCTCCATTCGTTTCATAGAATTGGTTTATTGCGCGAATTACCTGCTGAGGTACCAAGGTTGATGTGGCTGAATCCAAATATATGACGTCCCGATTTGATAAGACGGGGAAATCGGCTCTATAATCATCCATATCTGACACATTCTTCATAATTAATTATAAATCCTATTAATCGGATGCAAATAAGTATTCAAGGAGATACTATTATTCAATGAATTTAATAAATCGAGAAATGTTTGGTGCTGTTCTCCTATAAATTATGTGAGCAAAATCGTTGCCCCAAAAAATACTGGTCCTCGAATATCAATTTTTTTATTATTAGAGGTGATAAATCTTCTTACGACTGGGTCTATCTTAAGATTGACATCAGATGGTGCCTTTGCAATTTTTATCCGGATTATCTCGCGCTTACTTTCTTGAGATTCTACAATTTTTTCAGAATGATATCCAACCAGAGCCGCGATTGCAGAAAGATAGGTTTTATCCGTTTTTATACCTGTAATTTCTGATCCTGGTTTCATACCCAATATATTTCCATCTGAAACCCAAATTTCATTTAAAGTAGCAGGACCGAGTAACTTTACCCCTGGATCGGTTTCCCAGATACATATTTTCAAGGATTTCCCATTTATTTTTCTTGAAAATGCTGTAATTTTCAAAGGAGATTCTTTATCTTTATTTTCCAATGCTATTTTTATAATATTTCTCATTACTTCCCTCCCAAGTTCCGATGCTGGCTTATATTCATAGTCAATTTTATCTGCTATCTCCTTATCTGTTAATTGAACTCGTGTGTAAAAGTAAGGATAGACTAATTCTCGAATGTCATCATATCCTTGTTGCACCATCACAAAGCGTTCTACTCCAAAACCAATGTTAAATACAGGATAACCGATTTCAAAATTCGCCAACGGTACTGGGGAATAAAAGCCGCCATCACCAATTTCAATCCATTGATCCAAGGTTGGATGTTTGAAAAATACCTCAAATTCCGTTTGCGGTGCATAATATTTCGCTGTTGCTTTCTTTATTTCAAATTTTACGTCCTTGAATCCTAATCCCTGAAGAATTTGAGTTGTCATATACTTTCCATCCTCCAAAGTGAAGTCTTCTGCCATTATCACAGTCGAAATCGTGTAAGAATTGTACAGATGAGTTGCATCAAGCCTCTGTTCCCTCCGAAATTTCTCCCCTATCGAAAATAATTGAATTGGTAAGGGTTGTTGGTACTGTAATTCCGCCAAAATCAAAAACCATAATGCCGTAAAATGTGACCGTAGCGTTTTTTTCGTGGGTTTCGGTGTAAGATTCCGAAGCTCTGGGAATACTTTAGTCAAAATTTCAGTAGCTTGTTCTTCTCTTATTTCTAACTCTGTAACCATAACCTCTATAAGGTCATCTGATTCAATTTGATTCTTTTTGTACCTCCGAAAAATATCTTGAAACTCTTTAAATTTCTGAAAATTTGGAATAATTTCCCGAATCTGTTGCACTTTTTTTTGTCCCAACCCGATCTCTGGCCGAGGTAACCCTGCTAAATAAAAGATCCGGTCTAAAATTAGTGGGGCCTCCGGACCATATTCCTTATACACCACGGATTCATCTACAATAACTGGTACTATTACTTCTTCGTACCCCAAATCAAGTAGTACTTTTCTAGCTTTCGCTATAAATTCAAATACAGGATGTGCCTTCCCAACTTTTTTCGATTTGAAACTTCGCCCAGTCATTTTTAATAGATTTCTTGTTTCTAACCATGTCTTTTCGTAATCCTCTTCAGCCTCTTCTTGGATTCGTCTCCAGTTCCATTTTGCCAAAAAACCACCTGATTCTCAACTTTTACAATTATCTATCCTTGAGTAAGTATTTTTTCTTTTCGGAAATTTTACAAAAATTTATTTGTCTTCTAAAACAAATGATGTTGTAAATTATAGATAATCCATTAAATTTGATAAACTTTTAAAGCATTCCTAAAAAAAATTGCTTTTAAAAATAAATGAAATGATATCGGTGAGTAAATTGAGTGTTTTTGAACAGCTTGAACCAGAAAAAAGGAAATATGCTGAGACTGTATGGCATATCATCAAAAACCGGCGTGCAATGAGATGGGTCTATTCATATGAGGAGAAACCCGTCCCGAAAGATTTTATCGAACAGATTATTGATGCAGGGTGTCAAGCGCCAAGTCCCGAAAATTATCAACCGTGGGAATTTGTCGTTGTTACGGATCTAGAAACACGAAAAGCAATAGGTCGATTGGGAAAGATTTTTTGTAAATATATGTTCGGAGGTGGCCAAATAACGTGGAAAGAGGTCTCAACTTGGCGATTTGGTTATATGAAGAAACCATCTGCCATCGGCATTTCAACTGTCTTAATGGGTACAGGTTGGCTAATGGAATATATTGAAAAATCAGTAATTGTCGTGATTTGTTGTCGATCAGGGCTTGTAGGTGCAAAACATTTCACCCATGTCGTCCCTATCACGGCACAACAGTTGGCAAGTCGGATGGCTCAAGGATGCGCCTTTATGGCAGCCCAAAATATGTTGCTTATGGCTCATGCCCTTGGCGTAGGCTCCTGTTATTTTAATTTTCCGATGTCAAGCCCAGCCGCTGAAGCTAAAATCGCTGAACTCTGTAATATTCCATATCCTGAATTCACGATTATTGGCTTTGTCTCTCTTGCTTGGCCTTTATTCCCAAGAACTCGTGGTCCCGATCGGAGCTCCCCCGCGAAAAAAGCGTGGTATAATTTCCTAGGAAATTCGTGGGAAAATTTTAAGGAGGAATAAAAAAAATGGGTTTCGATTTGTTTCACCTAAAAGTTATTAAAAAGATATTAAATTCCTCAATTAAATGGGACCTCCTCTTCAATAGATCGACGGTGGGAATGTGGCAGGCATTAGTACAAATTCAATACAAGATGTACCATATCTTCAACGATGTCGGTAAAGTTCTTATTGAAAATTTAAAGCCAGAAACAGAATCCGTTGAGCAAGGAATCAATCTTCTCGAATGGACTATCAATTATACACTAGATATCGAATGTACTATTAAAAATGATGTTCTTGTACTTGGACGATGTCCATTTGATAAGATGCGGCAAGATTTCTTAGCGGATGAAAATTTTAAAGAAGTTCCCTATATTTGGAATTGCGCTTACATGTTTTGTAGACCTGTCTTCATTGGAGTTCTAAAAAATCTCTCTAAAAACCTAACCATCGAAGTACTTGAAAATCGCCCCACAGAATTACTTAAAGGCAAAGAACTTTCCACTTGTAGCTTCAGAGTCGTTAAATGTGAAGATGAAACCTTTGCTCAGGCAATAACGTGTGGAAACGAATTTAGAGTCGGGATTTGCAAAAAAGAAATTCAATGTACTTATGGGTTTGGCCTCCTTAAAAATCCTCGCGACCCAAATTGCAAACCAGAATTGAAACAAGATTGTCCCTGTTTTGTTAAAATAGGACCTGATGAAACCCCCATTATCTTTAGAGAACGCGAATTTTATAAACGCACCCCCCATGATTTCCTGGCCGTTAAAGATTCCCGCGAAGATCCAAAAGACCCTTGCAGCGATATTACAACATGGGTCATGTAAAAATTGTGCAATACTCAAGTAAATCTTTCTTTATTATCTTTTTCTATCATATTATCTTTTTCTTATTTTGTTTTTTTCCTTAAAT
>SUPS01000092.1:3477-14173 GCA_005191415.1 Candidatus Helarchaeota ASGARD archaeon Hel_GB_A | reverse complement strand
AAATGAATTTAACAATTTCTTTTGAGGGGACTATAAATAAGAATGAAGATTTATCGAGTATATCAGGTTCGTATGTAGATTTTACTAGTTGGGAAATAAATAGTACCACGCAAAGAAATGGGACCTATGTAATAACTACAACTTTCTTCAACAATACGGAAATCGGAATTTTCAGTCGGTTACTCACGGTAATTTATCCTACAAATCTGTCTTTCATCTCACCTAATTATCAATTTTTAGAATTTTTAAAAGGCGAAATTATAAACTTAACTGTCTTTTTCGAGAATATCTTTACTGAAAATTATTATAACGAAAAGGGCACAAATGGATCTTATGTTATTTGGGAAATTACTAACTCAACAGGTTATAAAGAGACAGGAACCCTAACGGATAAGCTCGAAGGATACTATAATGCATCAATTGATACTTCTCTTTTGGCAGTTGTAGATGGAAATTATAATTTAACAGTAATTGCTAATAAATCTACTTATCAAAATCAGTCAATCACTTTTGAATTACGCTGTTTTGAAACCATACATACGACAAACGCATCTCTAATTCTGACTGCAGAAATGGAAAATGTCCAATGGGTTACAGAGATGAATTATACCGCATGGGTGTACCCTAACCAATCGCTTGCCCTTAAACTAAATTATACTGATATATATAAGACCTACCAACTCATCGATTATGCAAATGTTTCCACATTCCTTTATACCGCTGGTGGAACCTTACTAGCTAATTATTCCACTCGAGGAGTGCGTACTGGTTTTGGATTATATAAATTAGAAATTAGTAATATAGGATTACATCCAGGGCGTTTCACCCTTTTAATCAATATGAGTAAGAGATACTATGCCAATAGCTCAATCTGGATTGAATATACCATTAGAGAATTATATACCTTCATAAAGGTGTCAAAACTCTATAAATCCACAAATCTTTCAGAAACATACATTGAATGGGAGCATTTAGATATCTCTTTTAAAGTCGAATATAACACTACTCAATACTATGAATTTAACGCTTGGGACACTCCTGTTTATTGGGCTACTGTTATCTATTACATTGTACCCCTAAATGGTAATCCTTTATATCCCAATGACGTGATTAAATCTGGAGTGATCCCAATGAATGCAACGGGAATTTTTGAAATTCGCAATATTCCCCTCTCAAATAATTCTGGAACTTTTTCTCCTGGTGATTATCAAATCTATATTAAGGCAAATGCTACCGATTGTATGACGAGATGGTTTATTTTTAATTTGACTATCCTTAAAAAGCTTAGTACCACCTTAACTATAACTCGATATCCTCCTGAATTCAAAACTGACCAATCTATTTCCATTACAGCAAAATTAGATTCTCCAGAGATACAAGAAAAATGGCATTTTAACGGAAAAGTCGTCTATTTTAACATTACTGTGTATTACAACTCATATGATCCCACTAACTTCCAATTACAAGCGCAGTCAGATCCCTACGGTGAAATTAATTTACTTTTTAATTTAGGCGATTATGTAGAACATTTGGATGACATTAGCCGCGTAGAAATAAACTCCTATTTCCTTGGCTATGAAGGTTATTATCCAACCAAATCCTTTACAGGTAGCTCTTCTAATTATGTCAAATTAGAAATCAGTGTTCCTTTTAATTTTATGTTCATTATCTGGATTGCCTTAGGCGTCTTTGCCGCAGCAATGTCAGTTATCGTAATTCATCGGAAAATTATAGTTCCTAAAGGAATTCAAAAGACTAAGAGTATCAATTATCTCTTTACATCCTTTAGAGATGTTGTAGGACTACAGAATCTTTTTGTGCTTTTAAAATCTTCAGGGACTTGCATTCTTACAAAGACATATTCCCCTGTTGGAATCGCTGATTCAATGCAGAGTGTTTTATTGAATGTAATTGCTAATTATGGAAAGGGTGACCAACGTCATGATGCTTTCTGTGATCTCGTTCGATTTGAAGATTTTATGCTGCTCTTAGATGATGGAGATTTTGTTCGTGTTGCCGTTACGGTAGGAACAAAGCCTTCCGATAAATTAATCCGTTCTTTAGTTAGATTCGTACAATTCTTTGAATTACAAAACTATTCAGTTTTAAAAGAAGCAACTGGTCCCGTGACTTCATTACAAGGCGTCGATGAACTTCTAGATCTTCAATTTGGCGCGTCACTAATTGCCCCCTATACTATCTCTAAAATTAAAAGGATTTCGGGCTTTGAAGAAACTTTAATGCTAATGGCTACAAGCCTAATGGAAGATCATGGTTATTTCTATCTCTCCCAATTATATACAAGGGCTAAAAATGAAACACTTGTTGATGAAATGATGATTTTTAAAACCATCCAAGATTTGATGGATAAAAAAATCATTGTTCCCTACATTCCAACCAAGAAAAAGAAAGATTTCACAAAAAAATTCGCAAAAACTGAATTTGATCGGATTAAAGTTGATTTAATTAGTGCTAAAAATAAAGCTTTAAAAGCCCTTAATGCATCCCAATTCGAAGATGCCGAAATATATTATCGAGAAGCTGCGAGCCTCGCGGCTAAATTAGGTGATTTTGAAGCAAAGGATCAATTTTTGAAAAAAGCACAGGAATGTGCTACAAAAGTTAGACTGAAAAAGTTAGAAAAAGAAAAAATGTCCGCCCAAGAAGCAGCTTTACCAATCTCTAAACCTCGTCCTAAACCGATTCCTGAAGCTGCGCCTAAAGATGAAGAAACCAAACCAAAACCCGAAAAAATAACCCCCACTCCATCATCTTTAGAAGAAGTGAGACAAAGGTCTATAGATCTTCTAGAATTAGACGAAAGCTCTCCAGAACCTGAAGAATTAACACCTTTTGAAAAAGCACTTGCAATAAAAGAACAAGAAGTAATGAAAGCTACAGACCTAATAGAAGAAGAACCTGAAGCGCCTGCCACAGTTGAGGAAGAAATCCCTCCTATAGTCGAAGAAGCTTTACGAATTGTTGAAGAAGTGCCTAAAGAGCCTGAACCTACATCAGAAGAGGTATTACCTTCATTTCCAAAAACTGAAGAACTAGTTGAGGAACGAGTTTCCAGCGAAGAAATTTCCGTATCCACCGAACCATTTCATGTAGAAGAATTGCCTCCAGAAACTCCATCTATCGAAGAAATTCCTGAGGCACCTCCCATACCCCAAAAAATCGAATCTGCACCACATGCTCTACTTTCTGATAAAGAATTGAATATTCTCATTAAGTTACTTAAAGAATCCAGAAAAAATATAACCCAAATTTCTGATGATCTAACGCGGCTCACTCAAATTTACCATGATCTTTCCAAACAAAAAGAACAAGCTACAGAGACTATTAAACAAACTTCTCAATTTGTTTTAGATAAAACAAAAGAACTTCTTCAACACTTATTAATTCCGCGAAAGAATCTTACAGAAGAATTAGAAATTACAAAAGTTGAACTACCAAAATTAATTAGCGACATCGATACAGTAGATTCAGAAGCCATCAAATTAAAGAAAAATTTAACTACTTCACAGAAAGAATGTAAAAATTTAAAAAATAAACTAGAAAAAATCAATGAAAAAATTTCTACGATTGAAAAATATTTAGACAAAACAGTCACGGATGAAATGCTCAAAGCGAAAGAACAGTTAGATAGTATTAAAATAAGTTATAATGAACTTCAAGAGAAATTGGATGAACTCACAGCAAATTTTGATAATCTTCATCAAGATATCATTACTTTAATGATTGAAGATATCGAACAAATGATGGCACAAGAACAAAAAGTAGAGAAGACATACAAAGAACTCTCTAAAAAATCGCAAGATTCAGAAAAAGTCCATAATGCCTTTATAAAGGAGAATACTAAACTAAACGAAGCTTTTCAAAATCTTGAAAAGATAATTTCTTTATCTGAAATTGCATTCCATGAAATTTCTGCTCAAAAAGAAATTTTGAGATCTGCCATTGAAAAACTTGAAACAGAAATTCAGGAAAGCACTAAAAAGATTCTCTCCCTTAGTACCCAACAAAGTAAAGAGTTGAGTTCGGCTTTTACAGAAATACAGGTATTGAAGCATAAAATTGAAGAACTTTTAAAAAGTTCCAATAATTTTCAAGAAAAAATAGAAAACGCACTGAATAATTTAGATAAGGGCAATAAAATTATTTCAAATATCGAAAAACGCAAAAATAACATAAATAAGGTCATAGAAAAGACTACGAAATACATTTTTCCAGAAATTATTCAAAAACAACGTGCATTTTTAACCGAATTCGATGAGAAATCACAGAATCTTATCACAAAGGGACATGAATTTAAATTAACTCTTAAATCTGAATTCCAAAACCTATCCCAAAATTTCAAGCAAAAACTCAAGACGTTAAGTAAAGCCATTCAAAATATCGAATCAAAAGCTTCCAAAGCATTAGAAGCCGTAAAATTCCAAGAAACTCAACAATTCTTCCAAGAAATGAATGAATCTTCAGAGATGGAAAAAAAAGATCAAGAAATTAAACCTAAAAAAACTGGTTCTGAAGAAAATCTTCCCCTTACAGACAAAGAACTAGGAATTAAGCAACATTGCCCCTATTGCAATGCTATCATTCCAGAAAAATTATTAAACCTCCTCCGAAAAGGGTTCAAACCTGAATGTGCTGAATGTGGCGAAATGCTTGACCCAAAAGATATTGAGTTAGATTAGGGAATTAAATTCATTTTCTTTGCCATTTGTTGAACTGCTTTCGCAGCCACATTGTCATCTGGAAGGTCAAAAAGTGATTTACCTTCCAAATTGAACTGTGCAATTTGGTTATCCGGAGGAATGATACCAAGAACTTCTATTCCAAGTTCTTCTCCTGTTTTTTCAAGTATTGGTCGCATCTCAGGTATGAACTTATTTCCAACAAGATACATTTTCTTAAATTTTAATCCTACTTCCTTTGAAAGTTCTTTAATTCTCTTGGCAGTCTGTAAGCCCATCCGTGAAGGATCTGTTACAATTACTAAAATATCAACGTCTCGCGTCGTTCTTCTGCTTAAATGTTCCAAACCTGCCTCCATATCCATTAATGTTATATCATAATTCTCGGAAAGCGTATCTAAAATCTGGGTTGCTAATTGATTTGCAAAACAATAGCACCCTGGCCCCTCGCTACAACCCATTGTTAATAAATCAAAATCATCTTCCTCAATTAAAACATCAAAAATTTCCTTCTCTAATATTCCTTTTTTGGTCATCTGAGGCGGAATTTTGCCTTTAGATATTAATTCTTTCAATTTTGCAGCCTTTCCTCCCACGGTATCTTTCCTCATTACAGGAACTCCCAATAAGTCTGGTAAATTCGCATCTGGATCACAATCCATTACCAAAATATCTTTTTTTGTTTTTGTTAATGCTTTTATAAATAAGGCACTAAATGTAGTCTTTCCAACCCCACCTTTTCCGCTTACTGCGATCACAAGTTTTTCAGCCATTTTCTCACTTCAGTTTCAGTTTTTAATTTTGAAACGTATTTTAACTCTCAGAAAAAAGAACACAAAATGTATTTTAAACCTTTTTGCAATTTTTACATGCATAATTGGGGCTTATTTTTTAATTTTAGAACGTAAATCGTCTTGTTTTCCTTCTTTAAAAAATGATAAATACAAAAATCTCCGTTGAGCTAACCATAAATAACGAGATTTCTGAATTCTTGTCAATCATTTCCCTCTATCTTTTTTTTTGAGATATTCTACCTGATTTTGAAGATATTCAATTTCTTTTTGTTGCTCCAGAAGAATTGTCATAAAAATACTATCTAAAATAATAGGGCGATTGACTAACATTCCTGCATCGCTATGAATTCGCGCCATTTCCATCAATTTATCGAAAACCTTACGATCTTTCGGACGAAGTGCTTTTCGAAATGGTTGCCATAGTGCAATTTCTTCTTCTAGTGCAATACGAAAGCTCGGAACCGTTCGTCCCATTTATCCCCCCCTCCTTGAAGATTTCAAATAATATTCGAGAGGTCGCACATATGGATTAGTGTGGGGGTATGACAACCATTGTTTTGTTTCCATCGCAGGACGAGAAGGATGTTTTATTAACTTGAACATAATTTGTTCTTTTTGTTGCATTACACGAAGCAATATGTGAGGTATATGGGCGATAATTTTCCCTCCTGCAGGTTTCTCTTTTGAGCCCTTAGCGAGATGTGCCGAAGCTACAACAAGAATTTCCTTATCAACTGCAATATTTTTGAGTGTATTTGTGATTTTCAAAAGTGCATGACTTTTTTTGCGATCGTAAGCTCCCTCAAAAAGGGTGGTAAGTCCTGAAATCAGCACTAATCGCGCACGTGTTTCTTCAAGGATTCCCTCTAAATTCCTCACGATTTCCCCCAAATGGTTCCAAATAAAAGCACGGGCTACTAAAATTCGCGAAAGTACCATATTAGGGTTTAATTTAACGGAACGCGCTAGCCGAATCAAAGTATAGGGATTAAAAATGTTATCATTATCGATAAAAATGACTGCCGAATTCAATCCTCTTTCCCTGGGTAATTGTGCAACGACTGCCATTGAAAGCAAAATAGAACGTATAATATGTGATGACCCGTAGATCAAATGAAATAATCCTGGTTCAAACCCGTTTCCCAGTACTTGATTTAATCCAGCAAAATCACAAAGCAAATGATCTCTTTGCAAAACTTCTTGATGTTTGTAAATGGCTTCAGTAAATGAATTTTCTCTAGAGCCAGCAGTTCTTTTCATATGTATAACTAGAAAAATGCGCTATTTAAGCCTTTAGAGGACGATTTATTCGGTTAAATACACTGATAATATGTTAAAATGGATGTTTTCACTGCTGAGAGGGAGAGATACCCGAAAGTGTTTACTGTTTTTCTAAGTTACGAGTCGCACTGATTTCCGGCTCAATCCCTTGATATATTAAATACCCCATTGCTGTTTCACGATTGAGAATTTCTCCTGCAATATTAGTCAACATTTGCTGTCTAACCTCGCTAAGGTTCCGAGTATGGCCAAGGACCCAACAAAGTTTCACATAAGCTGTTTCTGGTAGTAAATTATGCCCCGGAATTATGCCAATTGCCAATTCTTCACGACCTCGCTGGTATACCTGCATTCCTGTAAATCCCCAAAGCGTTTGAACCGTCATAACAACGGCAATTTTCTCCTCAATTGCCCTTTTTATGGGGGCTAATAAATTTTCACTGATATGACCCAGTCCTGTACCCGCAAGGACTATTCCATGATATTTGTGATCAATCAAGGTTTCAATCAGTTCTGGTTGGATTCCTGGGTAATGATAGATCAGTGCGACTTTTGGGTCAATTTTCAAGTATGCTTTTATTTCCCTGTTTTTATCACGTTTTTGATAATTTTTTTCAAAGATTGTAATGGTTCCATCCTTTACTTTTCCAAAAGGAATTGTTCCAATAGTTTTAAAAGCATCTCTACGAGATGAATGCATTTTACGAGCAAGTCCTGGGCGATGGAGTAGCCCATAGTCATGACTGGTGGACCCCATCATTAAAATTAAAACTTCTGCAAGATCTCCTTGCGCCGCCGTAGTGACGGCATTAATTAAATTGATGGCTGAATCGCTGGATGGTCGATCTGAGCTCCGCTGACTACCTACCAAGATAATCGGTACTGGTAGATTTTGTAAAAGAAATGACAAAGCAGTCCCCGTAAAACACATCGTATCGGTACCATGCGCAATGACAACCCCATCAACTTGCTCATTTTTTATTTTATTATAGACAATTGTAGCTAATTCAAGCCAATAAAGTGGATCTAAATCTTCTGAGAGCTTCTCATAAACTATTTCTGGTTTCAGATTACAAATATCTTCCAATTCAGGAATTGCCGTAAACAGTTCTGCTGGGCTAAAAGCGGGAAAAACTGCTCCAGTTCGATAATCTAACCTCGAGGCGATGGTCCCTCCTGTCCCTAAAAGAGCAATTGTAGGCAATTCTTCTACCGGTGTAACTTCTTTTTCTGGAAGTTTATACTCGCCTATTTCTTGACTAAAAACTGTGATCTTTGAAGAATCTGTAAGTTCCACTCCTACATTATAGCCATTTTTTAACTTTAAAGTAACAAAATGCGTGTCCTGAAATTCAGGACGGGGGAGGATTATACCCTTTACTACTTCTTTTCCTTTCTGAATTTCAACAACATCCCATACTTTAGCTCCTGCTGCTTCTAACTTTTTTCGAGCATATCCCCTGTAGCCCGTTAGTGAATCTTCTTTCACATCGCCGTTTTCCGGCTTTACATCCCCTTTAGCACACATTCTATCAACGCTCTCGTAAAAACTCCTCGATAGCCTTTTTCAGCTTCTCCTTTAATATTTCCTCATCAATTTGGCCTTTAACACGTTTTTTCAATTTAATTAACAAAATATTATACGCATCTTTTCCCTTTTCATTCAAAAGCATCTCATCTGAAGAGAGCAATTCACTGATTATTTTATTGAGTTGTTTACTTATATCTTCTGCTTTTTCTTCAGGTGAATAACTATCAATGGCTTCTTTTAATTTATCTGCGATGATTTTTCCGTCAATTTTTCCTCGTAATTTAAATTTATTCATTACTTCCCCCATTAATGGTTTAAAAGCCCGATCCCCTCTTTCTTGGAGAAGTTTAACATTTTTCTTTAGAACATCATTTATTATGTTTGTTAATTCCTTTAAGCTTACTGCTTCTAATTCTAATTTTTCCATTGCTTCCTTTGTGGTCAGAGTTGGAGCTTCTGCTACTGTTTTTAAGATATCTTCAATTGCTTCTTTCGCAATTTCTTGTTTATTAAGCAATTCAAATAAATCACGGAGGTGAGTCTCATTAACATTATCGCTCTCAAAACCATCGCGTTTGATGGCTTTGAGGGTTTCTAATAAAGTAGTTGCAACTAACACAGGATTTATTTTATATTTTTTTACTATTTCTTCAAAAAAGGGCGCATATCCTTGATGAATTAAATTATCTATAGTGGCATCATCTAATTCATAGCTATCTCGCATTCTAGCTGCTACATCCCATGGTAATTCTGGCAGATTCTTACTTAATTCCTTGAAGTAATCTTTAGTAAGACGAATTGGCGGTGTATCCGTATCTGGATAGAGACGAGCCCCACCATGTAATTCTCGAATAAATATCGTTGAAAAATTTTCTAGTGCTCTCCTTGTTTCATTTGGGACCCCTTGAATGGCTTGTGCGATCCGATCAATTACTACTTTTAGTGCAGATTTCGCCTTTTGTTCGTCAGCAACCACCATAACAAATACGTCATTATCTTCCATTTCTAATTCTTTTTTCAATGTCGTTATTTCTGATTTCTTAAATTCGTATGCTTCTAAATCTTCATCAGAATGAATGATTCCCTTTAAACCTGTTATTGCGGTAACCTTTTCAGCAAGTTCCTTACCAAAACGATAACCTTCTATTAAATCAGGTCCCAAAACACCTGCAATTTTTGGAATTTTGACTACAAAGACTTGTTGTCCTTTCTTAATAGCATTCCGTACGAATTTACATGATGTTTTCCTAAAGAGATTCGTAACATCTCGAAAATCATAGGAGAGATCTTCTGTATTGAGTTCCCGTACCCTCAGTTCATTCCGAATCTTCAATAAATTTAATTGCCGGCGCACTTCATTTTCAATTAATGGCGGAATCCATTCTAACTTCTGCACGCCCTTTATCTCCACCCGCGCTCCTCCCTCAATACTTACATTAACATCTTGCCGGATTGTTCCCAACCCTCGTTTCATCAGTCCTGTAGAACGTAAAAGCATACCTAACCGATGCGCAACCCTCATACATTCGTCTGGAGTATTAATATCAGGTTCCGTAACTATTTCAATCAGAGGAATTCCTAATCGATCAAGTCTATACGTAATCGTTTTCCCATCTTCCTTAATTTTCCGCGCTGCATCTTCTTCTATGCAAATTGTCGAGATACCTATTTTTTTCCCATCCACCATCAAATATCCATCAGATCCAATCAGTAAGGTTCGCTGAAACCCGCATGGCACAGATCCATCTAAGTAATTTTTCCGACAAACATGTAATTCATTGTAAAAATTCAAATTTAACAATAATCCAATAATATGACCTATTTCTAACGCCTTTTTATCTATCTCAAATGGAGGCGTTTCATCTATCTCATAAGTACAGCAGACATCATCATGGATCTCATAAACAACAGTTAATTTTTTCTCATATTCTAATAACATAGCTTCATCAAATTTACCCATTTCCCCTAAAACAGGCCTAAAATTCCTTATGACTATATGATCTGGCTCTCTTGTTTGGAGTATTGGCGGACAATAGCAAAATAACTTTCTATCGGTTTGCAGCTCTTGATGAATCTCAAGTCCGCATCGCAGCCCAAGGGCTTTATAATTTAACGCCGCCATTTTTCTTCAGATCTATGATCAAATTTTTCCATTTTAGAAATTTCAAACTTTGATATTGAAGATGTCTTATTATTATTGTTTGAAATAAATCTGTCTAATTTTTAAATAATTTAACATTTCACAATGTTGATCCACTTTCCCCTACATAAACGTCGTTTTGAGCTTTTTAAGATATTTTGAAAATGAATCTACCCAGCGTTCATGCATACTAAATATTTGAAATGAAATATTACGGCTATCTTTACTTAAAAAATAATATAACCAATTC
>SUPS01000092.1:0-3467 GCA_005191415.1 Candidatus Helarchaeota ASGARD archaeon Hel_GB_A | reverse complement strand
TGTATATGGCTCATTGTTTCTTTTCATTATTTTTTCAATCACAGCGATATTGCCAACTACACTGCCTGAGACTGCTTCCAAAAAATTTCCATACTTTGGATAGTTAACAAACAAAAACCCTGCCGTCTTGACATTATAGGGATCTATTTTATCCTCTATATACCCTCTATTTTTAACTAAGAGAAATGTCGGTGACGCTGTAACATACTCCTGATCAGGTGCATAAGGGAAAAATGGCTTAGGACCAAATGTGATTTTATAAATCCAAGGCGTAAATTTCAGTCTTTTCTCTTTACTTAATTTAAATAAATATTTCAATTCGATTTTCAATGCTTTACCTAAAACTCCATGCCTTTTTCGAGTAGATATCAAAATAAATTCCTTTTGATCTCCCTTCTCATCTCTTAATATTAAAAAAACCGAGTTTGATAAATCTATAGTAAATTTTTTCTCCCATTTTTTTCGTTCAATCGCCAATCGTGCTTCTAATTCTTTATGAAGCTCTTTCTTTAGTTGATACCGTCGCTCCATTTCTTTTCTTTCGTCTTTCAGTAGATCTCTGTCTTCCATAAATCTCTATCTCTTATTTTTCTCTTAATTCTTAATATTTTCCGCTTTAAAATCGGTATTTCCTCGAAAAATTGAATATTTTCTATACCATTCTATATTCAAGTACATTTAACTATGAAAGGAATAAAATAATTTCTTGTTAATTTAAGGGATGTACTAAAAATGAAAATCGTGGATGAATCTCGTATAGATGAAAAAGGATATCTGACGCGATGGTTAATCGGACCATGGAACTCACAAGCATCATTCGATTTTGGGATCGCATTCATTCAGCCAAAACAATATATAAAAAAACATTTTCATGAGAAAATCGAAGAACTATTCTATGTTATTGAAGGTGAGATTCAACTTTTACTGAGTAATAAAGAAGAATTTACCCTTAAACAAGGTTTTGTCGCTCACATTCCCCCGAAACAAGTTCATGGTCTTCATAATCGCTCCAATAAAATTGTTAAACTTGTTGTTGTTAAGTCGCCCTCGATTCCATCCGACAAAAAATATGTTGAAAAATAGTAAGCGAATCTTTAGACCTCCGACTACCAATAAATAAAAATGATGAAGTTTATTAATATACAAGCATAAGTAATAATCCCCCAAATTAAAAGAGAATGATGAAGATAGGGTTTTTCAATTACTAAAATTTTCTTAATTAGAAAAAATCAATACTTAGCTCGAAAATCGACAAATATATGAAGGAATAACTTTGATGGATGAAGCCTATAATCAATTTTACCAGATTGCTTCAGCAATAAACTCCGAATTAGGTCCAATTTTAAGCACGCGGCCTTATGTCGCTATTGTTGATTTTCGAGGCGAAATTAGATATTCTGAGAAGGCATTAGATGAATACAGCGAATTTATTTCGAATTTCACAAAAACAAATTTTCGCCTTCTAAATATTGGCGAACATTCAATGCCTATCTCAGGTACTAATTTAGCATTTTTTAAGGTAAGTAACAAAGCGTTAATCGTTATTTATACTAAAAAAGGCTTAATTGGTCAATTGCTTGTCTTTAAAAGTTTAATGGAAAAATATAAGACTCAAATCGAAGCTCTTATCCCAGAAGAACCTACCCCTGAAGAAATAGCTCAACCTACCTTAACCATTGAGGAAACCGTATCTGTATCCGAAGAAACGCGGAAAGAAGAGAAGGAAAAACCGAAAATTATTCCCATATTACTCAAAAAAATCGGCAAAAAAGCAAAATTTCCCCTAAATGAAGTCATCATATTAAATTATTGTAATGGGGAAAATACTATTGAACAAATTATGGAAGAAGGAAACTTAGATCGGAAAGCTGTTTGGGAAATCCTGGATAAATATAAGAAGAAAGGTTGGATCAAAATTACTTACACAGGGAATCCTACCTTTATTCCTGTCCTAACAAAAGAAATTCCTCCTATGGCCGTTCAATTAGGTGTGATTAATAAAAAGGAATTCGAAATCAGTAAATTATGCGATGGCAAAAATACGATCGATGACATAGAAAAAGCTTTAGGAATGCCGCGTGCCGAACTTGAAGAACTAATTGCAAAAATGGAAAAAAATAACATTATACATTTGGAAATCCAATAAATTTTCGTATTTTTCTCTTTTTACGGGTTTATTTTTGATTTTCAGTACAGCTTTCCGCCTTTAGACAAAAAGCGCAATTAAAAAAGCAAGGACAAATTTCACAATTCTCTGCTTCGTAACATCTTTCAGGTATTATCCAGTGTTCTCTACGAAGCAAATATTTACATACAAAATTTTCACACATATTTTAAAGGCTCTCCAATTAGATACTTATCTCGATGAGATCCTCGTAATCTTTCTATATTTTATTTTAAGTATTTATGAAATAAGGAATTTCCGATTTTCTCCTTACTTCATATCCTCATTTGGATTGATAAAAAGAAAATATTTTTAATGGTTCGATCTGATTTATTGATCTAAGCTATCATGAGGGTATCTTATGAGTGATATTGTAATAAGACATGCTGAACTTGAAGATCTTCCAACAATTCGTACGCTAATGATTCAACTATACGAATATTATGGAATTCCATTCAATGAAAAACGATTTGAATGGGGTATCAAAAGACGATTAACAGATCGTCTTCAAAAAGAAGGCATTCTTGTCGCAGAAGATAAATCCAAAGATAAAATCGTGGGCTTAATTGTCGCAGAAATCCTTATCAATCCTATCGGCAATTCTGAAGGACATATTACAGCAATTGTGACTGATAAGGAGGTTCGGAATCAAGGTATTGGGAAATTACTCGTGAATGAATCCATAAAACACTTAGAAGAAATGGGCGCTGAAGTGATTCGATTAGATTTGGAAGAAAATTTTGTTAAAATGTTGGAATACTTTAAAAGTATGGGCTTCCAAAGCGTTTATCGCGTTTTAGAATATAGACCGAAATAAAACTTCTCCTTTTATAATTTTCTAAAATCTTCTAAATTTGAGGTATTAAGTAAATTAAGTTAATAAAATTCATAAAACTCCTTCTCAAATTTTATATGGGATATTGATTTTACTCATGAACGTATCATCTATGAATGAATTGGTGTGAAAGATGAAAATTACATTATATGGTGGAATTGGTGAAATCGGAGGGAATAAAATCCTCGTTGAATCAACAGATCATACACAAATCTTCCTTGACTTTGGTCGGCGCTTAAATTTTACAGGAAAATTCTATCAAGAATATATCAAACCCCGCTCTAAAAATATTTTAAGAGATTTCTTAAAATTGGGAGTAATTCCACATTTATCTAATATCTATCGACCGGAACTATTATCCGTTGATTTTTCTCAGATTCCTTCTGAATCTTATAAATATCTTCCTCCTTTAGATGAAGCTCCTGATTATTGGAATTACTCAAAATTATTAGATAAAACGTCAAAAAA
>SUPS01000091.1 GCA_005191415.1 Candidatus Helarchaeota ASGARD archaeon Hel_GB_A | reverse complement strand
TTATTCATCATACATCAAAAATTCTTACGCTATTAACACGAACACCCCCTCCCAACACTCAATACATTTGCAAGAATTCCAAGGTTCCATCAGCCATCAGTTTCTTAATTTTTATTTGAATATTCTCGCCTGACTGCTTGTTGTACCAGAAGAAGGTATAATACGCCTCGAATTGTTAGACAAGAAATTTGAATTTTGATTGTAGCTTCCTTTAGTTGTTTATTATTTAGTTTTTATTTATACGAGAAATGGGAAATCTATTGGGATGAGGGAAGCAATATTTAAAAAATAATAAGGTAATCGTACGATATCACATTAAAATGGAGTTCAAGCTTATCTAAACGAAATGATTTCAATTGAATATGAAAAAGGGTAATTATATGTCGAATGAGAAGAAAATTTTATATATCTTGTTTATAGTGCTTTTTTTATCTTCTTTTGGGATGACATGGTATCAAATTTCAGTCAATAGCTCTAAATTTATGGAAATTAAAGCAGATATCAAAAATTTCCAAACGCGAGATGTAAATTTTTCGACCCTTCCACCGATTAACGTAACTATGTTTTCAGAATCTAGCAACACATCAAATCATATTGCATTTGCTGGAAACGCAACAGACCCTTCAACAAATGGAAAAATTGCCTTGAAGCTACCTTCACCGCCGCAGAATGATCAATGGATCAGCCAAAACGCATCAATAAGAATATACAATCTTATAGATAATAAGACGTATGGACTTGGGAATTATGATTTTTCCAGCGGAACGGACACTGGCACGCCTTCGATCAATCAAGGTGATTCGAATTCTTACTTTCGAAATGATACGATTTCGAATTGGGAGGTCGTCCATGATGAGCACATTTCCCCCTATGTAGATTATAATGATATGACGGTCGAATATAATGAGGCATCGGATTATGTAGAATTGACCTATTATGGGTATTCAGCTGGTTCCAATTACAATTATGATCCCTATGAATATGTGGCAATTCGCCAGACCAATTTCAATATTGCACGAGGGGAAATCAAACACGCGTGGATCAAGGTGATTTACAACCCTGTACATTGGTTACAGATTTCTCAGGATAAATTTGCCTTCTCGGTGGAAGTCAATGATAAAACAGTCTATGAGAAACGAAATCATGAGTTGGGTGCGGGATTAGTCGATACAGGGTGGATTGAGACAAGCTCTTGGATTAATACCTCTAATGTATTCTCATCACCCACCAAAAATGGCTATACAAACTGTAATTTTACCTTAAAATTACGATTTGTGCCTACAACTCAGTTAGCCACTAACTTTCCCAATGCGGATTATCAACGAGTTTTAATTTACGGATTTTATCTTGCAGTGGAGGCACAAGCACCTCCGAATGCCACCGATTTGCAACTTAAAGTGAATGACCATCCGATTTATGGCAATTTTGGGAATGGGTATATACAGCTCCTTCACACACCTTCAAATTTTACGATGACAGACCCCTATAACCTCGTCTTCACGAGTGGAACTCAAGAAATTATTGATGTGAATTTCGACGTAGATGTCAGTTTCCATATATTCAAATATAAATATACAACAGAAACTCCAACCAGCACCGATACAGGGGTTGCATTCACGGTGGATACAACTAACAACAAGGTAAATTACCGATTTTACCTCTATTGTTATTGGGACTTATTAAATTTCTTTAATTTTTATTACAATTTTAGTATTCCAGATGATTGGAATATTACCCTGATAAAGAATCCTGCCTTACAAATCATATTTAATAAAAGTGCAAATTTCAATTTAGGGGTCATTCTCGAACAAGGGCGTGTATCAGTTCCAGCCCATAATGGAACTGGGGATTTAGTGGCAGGAACCCCAGGATGGTGGTATTTTGAAGCAGAAGGCCCGAACTATATTTCGAATATAGATGTTTTAAAGAAGGTTGGTAGTAATTGGCAACCTGCCAGTGACTTTAACAGCAACGGATATAGCTCTGGAGATCAACTAAAAGTTAAAGCAAGTATAGCTAATGCAACAGGAGTCCCTCCTGGAGTTGGAGTTTCAAGTGCCACCCTTCAAATAACATTTCCTAATGGCTCTTTATGGGTAACCCAAGTGAACAATTCCATTGATGCATCAACTGGAGAAGTGACTTTTGGCCCGTTCATCATGGCGGGACAGAATACGACCGTAGGACAATTTAAGGTGAGAGTCTATTGGAATTACTCTTATGATTACCTCTCGGGTTATGAAAAGGTTACCACTCCAGGGTCGTATTACTATGGCGTGGGATACGCCCAGAGTAATTTTACGGTAACTCATGATTCAGAGATTAAACTTATCAATCCCGTTGATGCACAGACAGATTTGGTGGCAGATCTCTATTATTTTGATGTGTTTGCACTTAAAGTTCAGTTAAATGACACCGATAGTAATACAGTCATTTCTGGAGCTTCTGTTGAGATTAACTGGACTAGCACGATTTATCTGACGGAAGAAGCCCAAGGTCTTTATTCAACCACACTTGATACCGCAGAATTAGGGGGTCCTGGAATTTATTACCTCAAGATCCAAGCCTCAAAAGTAGGGATAACCAATTCCTCACTCCTTCTAATGTTGAATATACAAGGGCGAAGCAGTTTAGAAACGTTGACGGCGCCGCCACCTGGGGAATTTGGAACGAATTTTACGGTTCGGTCATTTTATCACCTCCCTGGAAACCCGCATTACAACTACACCAATGCGCAAATCAATGTTAGTACTGCCCCAACCTCGGGTTACTTATCTCCTTCAGTAGATTTCGTGTTCTCTGACCTAAATGATGGATCTTATGAAATTATCATCTTTACGGGGGAATCTGTCACTCTGAATCAAGCCGAGGAAACAGCAATCTACATTCATGCTTCTAAAGAGTTTATTGAAAATGCCACCAAGAAGGAGACCCTCTATATAAATCCAGTTCCAACCAATCTAGTTACTAACCAATCAATTTATGACGCAGGATTCTTTCAAAATGTGACTTTTCAAGTAGCGTATTCTATTGCAGCAGACGCAACCCCGATTTTAGGAGCGACAATCTCAGTTTCAGGGCATGGCACGCTTCCTTATTCCATTAATGAGCTGGGAAACGGCATTTATACCATTGAGTTTAATAGCTCATCGACTGTAAATACATATAATATCCTTATTACTGCTAATAAGACCAATTATCTTCAAAAGTCAGTGAGTTTTCTTCTTCAAGTTCATGCAGCAGACAGTATTTTAGAAGAAGTAGGTGGTGTTACTCCTAAGACACTTTCAGAGAACGTCACTTTATTAATGTTTTATTATAAACCAAATGTACCTTCACAAAATTATACGAGTGCCTCAATCAGTCTTAGCATGCACTTAAGTTCCAATTATCTCCAGGAAAATGTCGATTTTCTTTACACGAACAATTTGAATGGCACTTATTCCGTAATTATTTTCACAGGAGAGGGAACGTCCTTCAGTACCGTGGGACAGTATTCTATTTATGTCCATGCTAGTCAGTTATATGTTAACAATGCCACTCGGAAGGTAGATCTCTTTCTAGAGGCATATGAAACCGTTTTGACCTCAAATAAAACAATCTTTATGAGTGGCATGTTCGTGAATATCTCCCTGTATGTTAATTATACTCTCGCTCTTGATGGCACTCCTGTCACGGGCGCCTCACTCAGCCTTTCTGGGATGGGAAGCCTCCCATACACTATTAAGGAAGTGGGAAGTGGCATTTATCGCATTGAGATCAATACCACCGGTACCATTGCGACCTATGATATTGTCGTAACTGCCAGCAAGACCAACTATGATCAGAAGTCGGTCAGCTTCCTCCTCACGGTTGATGCAGCTGATAGTACTCTCGAAACCCTCAGTACCCCTACCCCCCAGACCCTCGGCCAGAATATCACCCTCACGATCTTCTACCACGAGCCCGGAAATCCGCTTACAAATTATACGAATGCCCTCATCCAACTCAGTCTCAATGTAACCTCTAACTACCTCACAGAGTCTGTAGATTTCATTTACACGAATAACCTCGATGGTACCTACACAGCTATCGTTTTCACCGGTCCGGGAACCAGCTTCGATACTGTGGGACAGCACGCCCTTTACGTCCATGCCGTCCAAGCATATATTAAGAATGCGTCCCTTAAAGTCGACCTCTTCTTAGATCCCTACTCTACAACCCTCGCTACGCCCCAGACATTTTTCTCAAGCGGGATCTATGAGAATGTGACGATTACTGTCAAGTACACGAGACAGGCGGATGGGTCCCCCATTATAGGGGCGACCGTGACGATTTCTGGGCAAGGCAGTCTGGCTTATACTGTCAGAGATCTGGGTATGGGACAATACGCGGTTGAATTCAACGCCTCAGATACAGTAACCTCCTACAACCTCCTTCTTACCCTCCAAAAGCCAAATTACGAGCAAAAGTCCCAGAGCTTCGTGCTGGTTGTTGATAGGGCAGAGAGCACTTTGGAGAATCTGTTAGCCATTACCCCGCAAACCCTCGGAGAGAACATTACCGCACAACTCTTTTATTATGAACCAGGCAATAGCCTCCAAAACTATACTACAGCGACTATTACCGTCAGTCTCAACCTCACTGCAAACTATCTTATAGAATTTGTCGACTTCCTATACATTAATAACTTTGATGGCACCTATACGCTCACTCTTTTCACCGGACCGGGTACCGCCTTCTCCCAAACGGGGCAGTACGCGGTCTACGTGCATGCGAACCAACTTTACGTTAAAAACGCTTCCAGAAAATTGGATATCTTCCTCAATGCGTATCCTACGAGCCTAACGACCAATCAGAGCCTGTTTTCCGCAGGATTATACCAGAACATCACCTTTTACCTGAATTACTCGGTGTTAAGTGATGCGACCCCCATTACCGGCGCGACCTTTAACATTAGCGGGCAGGGGGCGCTTCCCTACAGCTTCCAGGACCTCGGGACTGGGCTCTATATACTGGAATTGAATAGCTCGGGAGTTGGAGCGACGTATGATATTGTCGTCACCGCAAGTAAATCTAATTATGAACAAAAATCGCTGAGTTTGATCCTAATAGTGGGTGAACATAATAGCATCCTTGAAACAGTAAATGCTCCAGCACCAGTTACCCTCTCGGAAAATGTCACCATGATCCTGCTCTACTATGCCCCCGGCAACCCCGCTCAGAATTATACAAGTGCACTAATGGAAGTTAGTCGCACCTTAACGAGCGATTATCTCACGGTTAATACGGATTATATTTACACACTTAATCCGAATGGTACCTATACCCTTACGATTTTTACTGGCGCGGGCACGGTCTTCAACACCACAGGGCAGTATTCAGTGTATATCCACGCCTCGCAAATTCATGTGAAAAATGCTTCACGAAAAATCGATCTCTTCTTGAATGCTTACCAAACCGTCCTAACGACTAACCAATCTATTTTTATTAAAGGGATGTATGAGAATGTCACATTATTTTTAAATTACACCTTACTTCTTGACGGATCTCCAATAATAGGAGCCAATATGTCCATATCAGGTATTGGAGGATTAGACTACACTCCCATGGAATTAGGGAATGGAATATACACTATAGAACTCAATACCTCTAGCGTTAAAAAGAGTTATGACATTTTGGTTGTCTTCTCGAAAATTAATTTTGAACAGAAATCCCAAAGCTTCATTTTAAGCGTATCAGATTATGATACCCTCTTAACAACGAATAAAACAATTTTTCAAGCTCAATCAAATCAAAATGTCACGATTTATGTCAATTATACGAAAGAAGATGGCACACCCATAGAAAATGCGAATCTATATGTTTTAGGCATCTCACTCGATTACACAAAGAGAGAATTAGGAGATGGGCTTTATTCTATTGAAATAAACGCCTCGGACATTTTTGCGAATTATGACATTATTGTAATCCTCAATAAAACGAATTACAAACAAAAATCTCTGACCTTTGTTCTTTCCGTCAATGTGCTTGATAGCATTTTGGAAGTTATTCAAGGGCAAAGCTTGATCAACTTTCGAGAAAATCTCACCTTGATGGTACGCTACTCGCTTCCAAGCGACCCCAACACGAATTATACAGAAGCTACGATAAAAATTAGCTCAGAAGTTGACGCCGATTACTGGATTGAAAACATCCATTACAACGTCGTCAACAATTTAGATGGAACATATAACCTCACAATTTTTACAGGTGAGACGATGAAAATCAACACCACCGAGCAGAATATTATCCATATTCACGCTATCCAACCGAACATTCGGAATGCAACCCGTAGCTACTCCTTTTTCATCAATCCAATCCAAACGGAATTAATAATTAACCAAACCGTCTTTGAAATTCCCAAATACGAATCCGTGAATTTCACCATTCAATACCGAACGATTGTGGGAGGACAACCATTAACTAATGCGTCCGTTACCCTCTTCGGAATTTCGAATTATTCAGTTCAGAGTATCTCCCCAGGTTTGTATCGCGTTATTCTCAGAGGTGGAAACGAAACGAAATCATACTCAATTACCTTAATTGCCGATAAGCAAAATTATGCCATAGCCACAACTGACATCGTCTTATTAGTGAGAGGGTTAGAAGACTTCATTACCATCAATGCCTCCCAAATTGCCGATATCGTGACAATGGGAGAGACTACCGAATTTGTCTTTTCCTTCTATTATGAATATTCGGGGGAGTACCTCACCGAATCCAACATCACGGTCAGCTATTCTTGGATCTATGGTAGTGGAACTTTGATAATCCGTAATGAGACCCTATTCGTGCTACCAATTGACACGAGTAATATCCCCCCAGGGGAGTACCACATAACTATTTCCGTCTATGATCGCGACAATAATTTATTTGCCCAACAACAACTTACCTTAACCGTTAATGCGGTTCCCACCCCACCCTGGCTTTATGCAATTATTGGTGCAGCCATAATTGGCATCATTGTGGTGGTCACAATGGGATATTATTATAAAGTCCATAAACCGCGCGCTATTTTCAAGAATAAGGCTTTAATGGAAAAATATTATAAATATCTAGACGCCAAAAATCTGCAATATCTCCTCATTATAGATAAAAATTCCGGAATAACCATCGGTTCAATAAAATATCAGGCTGAAACCGAAGTAGATGCGGACCTCATCTCAGGCTTCTTACAAGCGATCGGCTCTTTTGGAACAGAGCTAACAGGTGTGGAAACAGCAATGAAGAATATTACCTATAAGGGTTCCAAAATCGTAATGGAACAAGGACAATACATCAATGCTTGTGCATTGCTGAAAGAAGAAGAAACTCCAAGCTTTAAAGCAAAATTAAAAGCGGCCACCACTGGTTTCGAACAACGATATGCCTCCGAACTGCAACAATTCGCGGGTAATGTTGGACTCTTTGAGGGTGGATTCACGATTTTCGATGAAAACTTTGAAATTTATTTAAATGGAATGTTCAAATTAAACTACGACAGGCTCGCTAAACACTCGAAAACTTTGAATAAAAATCAAAAAGAGATTCTCCGCGTAATTTTAAAACATGAAGGCAAATCCTTTACGCTTGAAAAATTATTTACACTCCTTAAATCAGCAAAAATTAAATTGGCAGAACTACAAATCTTCTCAGAGCTCTACGATTTGATAACCAACGGATTTCTCATCTCTGCAACCCCTGCCGCCTAATGGGGCAGGTCCGCGGCATTTTTATTCAATCGTTTGAAACTCATATCCCGCAAATCGAACTGAAATCTCGGCGAGATCTTCTCTATTTGATTGAAAATGCTTTTTCAAACGTAGAATGCCGCCTAATTGGGCAGATCCGCGGCATTTTTCTTCTCTATTTGGCATTTTTATTTAGTTGTCCAGTAACGTAATTCGTTAGTCAACTATTACCTTATTAGAATTTAAAAAGATCAAAAAAGAATCTAAAATGGTGTTCGAATGAAGAAAAACGTTACTGACTTTACTGGTGAGGTCTTAGCTCACCTACCATGTTCCCTTTTGTATTCTTCTAGAATCTTCTCTAACTTATCTGCTCGCGCCTTCTCTCTATCTGCTCGTGCCTTCTCTCTATCTGCCCGCGCCTTCTCCCTGTCCGCTCTTAGCCGTTCTATCGCTTCTTTCGTCTTGTAGATTTCTAAGGTTTTTGGGTTGATTAAGATTAATTTGTAGGTGTCCGTGCATCCCTCGAATTTTACCCCTCTCTTGACCACGCCTATATTGAAGGGTAGAAGGGGGCTGGTCTCGACCATATTTTCTTTTATGAGATTGCCGGTCTCGTCGAGCGCCTCGCCTCGGATTGTCTTTACTTCATACTCTTTTCCGTCTCTGAGGAGGTAAACCCTGAGAAAGGGGGGTTCATAGAGCCGAACGGAAAAATTATGGGTACTAAAGATGACATAGACTGAAATCCCGATCTCTTTACATAAATCAACGTTGTAACCTAAGTCTTTTAGATAAGTACTTTTAGAAAGGATATTGACAGCCAGATCTGGGGATTTGTTCTGAAATTTATCCGCATCATAAGAGGATAATTCATAATCCAATTGAAAATTCCGAAAATAGGAGAGGTCAAATTGGATGTCAATCTTTTCATCTTTCACCCGAAAGTAATGGTGTAAATCCGGCAGCGTCCTATCCGAGGGAAAATTAGCCACGAGCACATCGTGTAATTCCATAATTCCCTTTGAATGCGGTTCACTTTCCCTTCTCCCAAGCCTTTGAGGCACCTCCACGACCTCTTCCGCTTGCAAATGCCTCGTACTCACAAAGGTCTTCCGGTCAATCAATGGCTGGGTTCCTCGGGGCGCATCCGTTAAGTCCTTTCCCATAATTCACTCCATCTTTTATGTATAATAAGTAACTAGTCCATTTTAAACTGATCGGTCTTCTATACGAGCTTTTTTTATCGAAATTTTTTAACTCTTCATTGCAATTTCAGAAGAAACTCTGTTCGGAACCGATATAATTTTCCATATTTACTGGTTAATCGGTTTATATAAGTATTATATGAGTTTAAATCATCTAATGTTCTATAGATTTCCTTTATCTTCTGGGCGATTTGAACGGCATAATTGAGCCGCCCTATTAAACCTTTTCCAGAATAAAATAATTGACTCATTACTTTTTTATAGAGTAATAGCGCTTCTTGATATGATCCCAAACGGGTACACTCTTCAGCTGTTTGTATAATATCATATTTCTCAAAGTTATGATTCTGTATAAGAGAAACTGCATCCTTGAATCGCGCTTCTAATCGGAAAAAAGATAATAGATCTCGAAATAATTGTCTTTCTTTCGCCTGGTCTACGATCTTTTGTGAAATCTTTTCCCATTGGTCCAATTCAATCGCTAGGTCCTTTAACTTAGAATAAAGCCGCTTATTCATATTTTCAATGTAATGTGTTGTCAAAAGTGTTAGGGCTTTTTCCTTCAGATTGCTCTTTAGATATAAATCAATCAACCGTTCTGAAAAGAAATTTTTGTTTAATTTTCTCTTTAAGGCTTCTTCACAATATTGAATTGCCAGCTGAAGGTCCCGTTTGCTTAACAATATCACTAATACTTCATAAACCTTCTCACAATATGATTTATTTAATAATTGCCTACACAAATTGATTATTTTCTCTTCTTCCCCAGCTTCCGTTAAGAGTGTGATAGTGAGCTCAAATAAATCACTTGACTTAGACGAAGATGTAGCCAATTGCGCCTGTATGACGGAATAATCCTCAATGGTAAAGGTATCAACAATCGCTTGTTTGAGGGTGTTCGAGGGATTTCTTTCATATAACTCGATAAATTTTTTCAGTTTTGTCTTATGATCATACCTATTAAATGATTTCACTAAATAATTTTGTCTTAAATTTTCTCGAAATTGCCTTAATTCATTTAAATCTACAAATTCATACTGAAATTCCTCCTCCTCTTCAGAATCCTCTTCATACCATTCTATGTCATCTAAGTCCGCTTCTGCATCCCTGGTATCAGCGAACTCCTCTCGGGATCCTTCATCCCTAATTCTTCCTGTTGAATATGCAAGTCCTCTTTCACTATCCAGAATCTTCTCTAATGAACCTTCCAGTAAATCATACAACTGATTCGCCTCCTCCTCTAGTCCAAAATCAAATAAAACTTGTATGAACCTATTAATTTTATTGAGTTCCTCTATGGTACTCCTAAAATCTTCTAAGAGGCTCTCCTCTTCCTCTGAATAACCTTCAAAATCCTCATAATACCAATCATCTGGAAATCCATAATCTTCATAAAAATCATTCAATTCCTTAATTGCCTCTTTAATTCGTGCCATAATTTCTGGAATCGCCTTCTTATATTGAACCGCCTTCCTGGCTACTTCTAATTTACATTCTTCATCGTAATTTAGAAATTTGACCATGAAAATTTCATCGTTGAAGTAATTAGCTTTCTTTAACACTGCTATTATTTTTCGAACCAAGTCATTTTTATTCCAACTCATTAAAATCGTTTGGATTTTCGCTTCTTGAATAAAATTCTGATCTTGTTGTGCTTCAACTGCCCTAAACTCATCATTTTTTGCTATTTTAAATTTACTGGGCGAATTAATCCATAATAGAAGCGTTGCGATTACATGTTTACAATACTCAGTGCCAGTGGGACAAGTACAGTCCGCTATAATATCTTCATCCACCGCTTCTATCTCTACTTTATATTTCGGGCGATAATTTCCTCTCACAAACGCGGTCAATTTATTCGGAGGGTATAACTTCGGAGATACTACCAAACCTCCATAATAATAGTCAAGACCACGTTTGAAATAATCGGGATATGTCATGGCTTGTAATTCATCTCGTGATAAATTTTTTAAAGTCGAAATTATTTCTACCGATTCACTTTGGGTCATAATTCATTGTTCTTTTTTAATAATTAAATAATCTTCCCTTTTTTGTCGATAACCCCAAATGCTCAAGTCTATCAGTTATTTTTTTCCCAGTTCGACTGCAATCTAAAATTTATTGCGGTCCTAACAAAATTCTTCAAGTTTTTCAATTTGAAACAGGCAACACTTTCTTAATTTTTGTTTGAATATTCTCGCCTGACTGCTTGTTGTACCAGAAGAAGTCAAAATTCAATATTTAGTGCCAGCAATTTTCGACAAATTCTTAAATCTCGCTGACATTCCTTGAAGATCTTCTCATCTAGAAATCGGATTTTCAGAGTATCTAATTGGGTCTTCCCTTTAAATTCGCCAAAAATGATAATCGAATTCAGTTTTATGAATCCAAATACCACGGCGAGCGATTTTAGCAAATAATCCCGATACCGCCAATGCATCCGTATAACCCAATATTTCCGAATTAGCATTACCTTTTAAGGAGTAAAACCTAAAGTATTGCTATAATAATTTTTTAATTGTTTGAGGCAAGTAGAAGTTATACTAGAACTTTCTTCATCTTCTTTAATAGCAGAAATGAAATTTGTTTTATCCAGTTGCTCCTGAGTCTTTTCAAGTTCTGCTAAGGTATGGTGGACCGTCAAAATGTGTGTCTGTGTTTCACAATTAAAAATCTTTTTAATAATATCCTCTATTTGGTCACAAATGGAAATACTAAGAAAGATTTGCTTTACCACCTAATAGCTATTTTTGTGTTTTCTTTCGTTGTAGGTTTTTCTATGTGGCAGGTTACTGAAGCAACAACTACGCATGCTTTAACAATAGAAGCTGGGACATTTATTTTAGGAGATGACAGCTTGCCCACGGCCCGTTGATAGAGGTAACTGGTTGAATTTTGATGCATTTTGGAGGAGGAGCGCAGCCAGCTATGCACTATTCGTGTAGCCGCTGCCTGCGAAACCCGCAACATGGCTCAGTACATATAAACTCGGATGATTGGAGGTAGCATACCTATTTTTACGATGTACTTATGGAGGCGGAATATCTAAATCCTTACAAATTTTTCGGGCCAGTTTATTCACAATTTCTGTGTGCCTCGGAATTGTAGAAATCATGTTGTTAATTGGATTATAATAAACGGTATGTTTTTTACCTTCACGAAGTAAATAACACCCATGCTGCTCTAGGTGCCTAATTAATTTTCGACGCTTCATTAAATATCAACACTGAGCGTCTCCCTGATAAAATCCTTTCCCGCTAATTCTTTCTCGATTAATTCCTTCTTCGTTTGTAAAATTAGTTCCAACGCCTCCCTTAAATTCGCACGTACCTCTTCCAATGTCTTCCCTTGCGTATTCACACCTGGGATCTCTTCTATATATCCGATATAAAATCCCTCTTCCTTCTCAATAATCGCCGTAAATTTGCGCTCCATTTCCATCTAACCTCTTATGGGTTTATTTGTGAAAAATAAAGACTCTTACAATATATATCTTAACATATCTATATATATCTAGCCTAACGGTTTAATTTTAGCACCTTTGTCTCATTCGATAATCATCTTGACGGATTTCATTACTGCAGGCACATCCAGATGGCTTCCGGTCGGTTCAACTTCGTGAGAGGTAAGATGGCTAATCCAGACATTTATACCCCGATTTCTAAGACTATTTTCTTGATCCAACGGATAAATCCTTTTGTTTATTTATTGCAATACGTATCCCCTACACCGAGCGTGTGAGACCGGCCGAAAATAACATTTGGGAATCCATCGCGTACTGTTTATGAATTTTTTAAATATAAGCAAGAGAATTTTTCATGAAAATCTACGATATCTTTTAAAATTAAAGCGGTGACGATAAAATTAGAATTCGATTTGAACCTGAAATAATTAGTTTTATCCGTATTGAGGTGGACTTTCTCCCCGCCTGGCGACAATCTGGGGTTGATTTGATCCAAATTTTTTCTTATCCACATGTTCTAATTGGACTGAAAAACACCATTCATCACCATAATCGAACAGATAAAGAATATCTTGTCCAATAGAGAGCCCTAATTCCCCAATTTGGACCTCATCTGCAGAAATTCCTTCACCTTCCTCAGGACATGAGATTCTGTCAAAAGACCAACGTACTCCATCGAGAAAGAAAGAATACAGATGGGCATTATCGAAACTAAAGGCTTCTTGGATTATGAGGTGCAAATCTTCCAGAGTATTATCTGCAGCTATTTTAATCCGGCGCCAGATCTTCCTACCCAATGCGACCTTAAAGGTATAAATTCCGTCTTCAAACTGAGTTGTGTCACGGGAAAGAGTTTGGCGCAATACGTGCTCGGGGAATAGTGGCGTGAACGCCTTGAAAAAGGGTTCTTTCGGGTTATCGGTCCGTTTTGAAGACGGACGATTGTCTGGAAGTTTATAATCTTCTTCACCATTTCCTAGGAAGAAGTATTCAGTTGGGATTATATTGTCAGGAAATATCCTATGCTGGTCAATTTCCCGGCGATAAGGTAAATTCCATGAGAGTATAGGTCTTGCTTCTTTAAGAATCGAGGCCATCATCACTCCAAATTTAGTTGGGCGGATTGATTCGGGCTGACACCATCGTTTTGGTACATCATTTCCATACGAGGGGTTCTCAAGGGTCGCGTGCCAAAACCCAAAATAGGCAAAATAAAGCAGAAAATATTCAAGAAATGCGAAAGTATGAGCAAAAATCCTATCCATCCATACATTACATTTTCTTAGTTGGATTTTTTTCCCTGGCTGACATTTGCTGAGAAAATCCAAAAGCCATGGAATATGTCTAATAGGAGAATACCCAAAATAACCTCCTTGCAATTTTCTCCAATTAACATCCATCCAAAAGGTTTCAAGCAGAAAAAAATACTTTTCTGTCCAATTTAATCGTTCATATAATTGAAGTCGGTCTGTTGGCTCAAGCACCCTTCGAGACCTTCTCCTATAATCTATCTGAAATAGTTTTCCACTCAATACTAAATGATAAAAAAGATGTAATAATGGATAACGGTCCTGGTTCGAATTCTCAGAAACTCTCGAAATCCGAAAATACATTTTTTTATTTAACTCATATAAGTATTTCTTTTTTAAAAATAATTTTTTCGGCGTCAAACTAATTGAATTTGCCCTTAAATATCCAAGAAAGATTTCAAAATCGCTTAGTAAAGGCGTTGGTCTTGTCTCAGTTATTTCAAATCGCTGCAAAGACATACCATTCCCTTTCAGCAACTTCATATTCATTGTCCAGTTCTCTTCAACCAGGTAAAGCTCTGGCAATATATATAAACATTTTTATGTGATTCGCGCGTGTAAACTCCTAACAG
>SUPS01000090.1:13018-14500 GCA_005191415.1 Candidatus Helarchaeota ASGARD archaeon Hel_GB_A | reverse complement strand
GTTAAAGATATTGTTAAAGTTACCGATATTTCTCGGGCTAAAATTTATAATATTCTCTCTATCTTAGAAGAAAAAGGATTAATCACTTCAATCCCAGCTAAAACTGGAAAAACACGCGTTTATAATGTTGTTAATCCAAAAAATCTCTATCAGCTTCAGAGAGCTCGTTTAAAAGAACTTGAGAGAAAAAGTGAAGAAATTATCATGCTATTACAGGAAAAATTTGACAAACTATATTCAAAAGGTTTATGTCAAATTAAACCAACTCACTTTCTTATTACAGAAAAAAGATGGGCACTTTCAAAAATTATAGAATATGTATCTAGAGCAAAAAAAGAGATTATTTTGATTGGAGTTCCTTTATGGTTAATAGATCATTTATTTGAATTTTTACTAATTGCTCATAATGAAAAAAATTGTAAGATAGAGATTTACCTTCCTGATTTCGAAATTATTCCAAGTAAATATAATAAAATAAAGAAATTTTCCCCTAAAGTAATAAAAATCCCTCACTATCAGTTTATTGAAATAAATCAGAAACTTTATTTGAATTGTGAAATGATTGTTGATCGTAAATACATGATATCAATCAATTATAATAAAGAATATGATGTAATCATTCATGCATTTTCAGGAATTAATTGTATCACTCAATGTATTTTGCCAAATCTATACCAAACGCTCATTACAATAAATCATAAAAAACCATCAGTTGCATCAAAAGAAAATCGAATAATTGAAGTTTTAAAAAGGGAGGGAAAAAGGCTATCTAAAAAGGAGTTGAGTATTCAAACAGGTCTTTCTGGTCATACTCTAAACAAAACATTGAATAAATTATTAGAACAGAATAAAATTAAGATTATTCGGGAAAAATTAGGGACAGGACGCCCAAGGATTACGGTACAATTAGTTTCATAAATAAAAATTAATATTGGTTTTTTAGTCATTTCTCATAGTGGTATAAATACGATTTGATTTTCATAATATCTATTCCAAATTCATGAAAAAAGTGGTAGATCAAATTATTTTTTCTAAAATCTCAAAACGTGGTATTCGTTTCTACCTTTTAGGAATTTTAGGAATAAGTTTAGCCATTGTAGGTATAATAATTCCTATAATTTAATTTGTATGTGAGGCTATTGGTTTTAATTTAACAGAAAATCAATTGTCCTTGATATCATTTATATTTTTAATGGCAAGTTTGCCTCAGTTTTTAATCAGATATAAAGCAGGTAGTAGGAAGTTGGCTGTAATTTATTCTTTGATCTTAACAATATGAATTTTACCGAGTTTGAGTCAGATAGATTTTTTATGGATATAAAGCAGGTAATAGGAAGTTGGCTGTAATTTATTCTCTCTGTATGCCTTGTCATTACTCATTTCTCCGAATTTGAGTCAGATAAAGATAATTAAGGAAGCTAGATTTTTTATGGGTATAAAAAACTGTAAAAAATTTCTAAAAGGTGAAGGATTTATGAAGAC
>SUPS01000090.1:0-13008 GCA_005191415.1 Candidatus Helarchaeota ASGARD archaeon Hel_GB_A | reverse complement strand
ATGAAGACAGTGCTGGACGGAATTCGGGTTCTAGATGTATCTCAGTTTTTTTCAGGTCCATGGTGTGGGATGTTATTAGCGGAGATGGGGGCTGAGGTGATTAAGATCGAGCCTGCTGTAATTGGGGATTATATACGTGTAGGTACTTTGTTTGAAAAAGGATTAGCGCCATTGTTTGCAGTTTTTAATAAAAATAAGAAAAGCATCACATTAAACATTAAGAAGAGTGAGAAGGCAAGAGAGATTTTTAAACAGCTAGTGGCAAAATCGGACGTGGTTATTGAGAATGCACTTCCAGGAGATATGGAAGCTCTGAATCTGGGATATGAGGATTTAAAGAAGATTAATCCACAAATTATTTATGCAGCAATTAGCGGATTTGGGCGGTCGGGGTTAGAAAAATTTGTGAAACAACCTGCGTTTGATATAGTCGCCCAGGCAACGAGTGGTATCCTTGATGTTTTGGAAATGTATGAGGCCCCGAAAATTCCTTTTGCCGATATAAACGCAGGGACGTATTGTGCGTTAGGCATTTTACAGGCTTTGTTCTATCGGGAACGAACTGGGAAAGGACAATTTGTCGATATTTCAATGCAAGAGATAATGTACGCTTATAATATATTGGCTCATATTTCACACACGTTAAGAGATAAAATTGAGCAATCTTTTTCACGTATCCTCCCCCTTTATAATGTGTTTAAAACAAAGGATGGACATGTAGCAATTGTCGTGATTACCGAGAAGCAATGGCATCGAATTTGTGATGTGATGGAGAATCCAAGTTTAAAACGCGACCGACGGTATAATTCACCTCTTAAACGATGGCAACGTTCTGAAGAGGTAGATGAGATCTTATCAAAGTGGACTCAAACTAAGACAACTCAGGAAATTGTTGATTTAATGAATGCGAATCGGATTCCATGCGGACCTGTCATGCCCTTTGATAAAGTTCAAGAACATCCCCAATTAATAGCCCGTGGTATGGTTCGAGATGTAGAACTGCCAGATGTAGGGAAATCCGTGAAACTTCCTGGTATCATCATTAAATTGTCCGAATCTCCAGGAATAATAACCAACCCGCAAGGACCTACTCTTGGACAAAATACCGAAGAAATTCTTTCAAATGTATTGAACTACTCTAAAGAAGAAATCACACAATTGAAAAAAAGTGGTGTAATTTAGATTATTCTACAATTGAATGAGTTTGGATGGAATACTTCCCCATTTTTTATTTTTTTAGTTTGTAAACATTTATCCCTATAAAAACACCGGTATCTTCAACCTGTTTGTTTCCACGGGAAGACGCAACGATGATACTTTTACCAGAAGCGGATGAACCATATTCTTTTGTGGTATCGATTTTTAAAGTAGCAATGTTTCCTTCCAATTTCATTTCGATGTTTTGCATTTCGCGCTCTTTTTTCGCTTTGGTTTCTTTTTTCTCGGGATATTTATAGGCAAATGCGCCTAGAACGAGTTCAGTACCTTTGAGGCGCCTCCCTCCATGTGAATTAGCAACAATAATCGTTTTCCCCGTAGAGGATTTGCCAAATTCTTTGGTTATATCAATTTTAATTATTAGCATTTTATCTTTAATTTCCCATTCAATATTGTCCATTGTTGGTTTCGCGATATTTATTTTTGCGTATTCCATAACCCATTTTGCAAATTGAGAGAATTTTTCGGCTTCCCAGTCCCGGAGTCCCGCTGATTTTATTTTATCCAGATCGGCTTCCGCAAGGTCTTTAATTGTTTTAATACCCTTCCCTTTAAGTTTCTCCGCATTACCAGGCGCAACGCCTTCAATCGCCACCGTAGGCAATGTAGCTAACTCAGTATCTGGAGTCTTTTCATATTTTTTATCTAACAATTCATCAATAGGCATTATTTCATCATGCACGCCTGGTTCATTTGCGTGAATCATAATGTCTATCGCATAAGAAATACCTCTATTTAATTTATAATCGCCTGGTCCTTTTCCTTTTTCCTTTGAGAATTCAGTATCGGCGAGTTTAGGAATATTTTCAATTCCTATTTCTTTAAATTTCGGAATATCTTTCTCAGTTATTCCAGAAATAGCATTCAGCGGAAGTTTAGGCAGTTCGGAGGTTGGTGTGTCTTGATATTCTTTAACTAAAAGATATTTTAATGGTCTAACCATTTTTTCATTCACCTACTTAACTTGTACTAAAAAATTGTGCATAATACTTATATATATAACCGTTTCTTAGGAAATATACTGGAAAAAAGGGCTTGTTTGTGGTTCGTCTGCATTAGAAATTATTTTGTTACCATCCCTTTTACCAAAAAGTTTAGGATGTTATCTATTAATTCTTCTTCAGAAATTTTTTTCCCTGAATTAATCCACCATGCAAAACTTTCAAGGATCACAACTTGCCAAATATGAGATGTTAACTCAGCGTTCTGATCTCGGATGAAGCCAATTTCGAGGAGTCGGGATATGATCACATAAATCTCATTTTTAAAAGAGGCTAACAATTCCCTTTTCTTCTCTAAAAATTTAGAATTGATACCACCCATTTGTTCAATAAAGATGAGTGCTATTTGGCTTTTTTTTTCCTCACTAAAAATTCTAAGATATTCTGAAAGAAGATTTTTGAGTGATTCTATTCGTGGGATCTCATTCATTTCGGCGAGTTTTCGTAACCTAACAAGTAAAATTTGATATAAATTATCGATTAATATATTAAAAATTTGCTCTTTACTCTTAAAATAATGATAGAAATTACCAACCGCCGTTTCCGCTCTTTCTGTTATATCTTTGATCCGTGTATTATGATACCCCTTTTCATAAAAAGCAGAAATGGCGCCTAAGAGTAATTTATTTCTCATTTCTTCCCTTTGTTTCTCAAATCTGGTCTTTCTTTTTACATCCATTTTCTTCATCAATTTTTTTAAATATCGATTTCATTTTTGGATTTTGTATTTTTTCACAAGGAATGAATTCAAGGATTTTTGTAAGCGGGAGAAAAACATTTTTATATTTGAATGAGCATTCATTCAAATATTGAATGCAAATTCAAATTTATATATCTTGCGTCTCACTGGAGTATTTAGATTAACAATAAAAGAAGAATAAGTAAAGATTAACAATAAAAGAAGAATAAGTAAAGATTAAGAGGATGACTTGAGATGGTAAAATTTGCAGATTTAAAAGAGGATGCTGATAGATTTGCGGCTGAATTTTGTAAGGCTTTAAATGAAAATCCAGATTATGAAGCAGCTGGAAAAGGTTGGAAAGGTGCATTACTTCTGGTAATGAAAGCGTGCGGTGAAATTGAAGATGACCTTAGAGCTTTTATGGATCTAGAAGAGGGCAAATGTAAAGGAATAACAATCCTTGCACCTGGTGAGGACCCTCCATTTGAACCGATAATGACGATAACGGGTTCAATGTATTTATGGAGGCAAATAGCATTTAAAGAAAAAGACCCGATTCAAAGCCTGATGTCAGGGGAATTAATACTTGAAGGAGATACGGCTTTAGCAATGCGATATGCCCGCGCGACTATGGAATTAGCCAATTCGGCGGAAAAGGCGGATAGAACAATACTAACAAAATATGATTTAGGTACGGGAGAAGAGTAAAAAAACAATTCTCCACATTTTTAGGGAGATAACACTAATGAATGAATATAAACGACAAATTAATTATTCTATGCCACATCAGTGTGGTTTATATCCACCACCACCATATATTTATCATAATATGAGGGCGATCTTGGCTGTAATTCAATGTAAACCAGGCATTAAGGAAAAATACTTACCCCCTGAATTTGAACCAATCGAATATGGGATTGACGTGATTTTTATCGTAGAATATCCTGAATCATCTCTTGGTCCTTACAATGAGAGCCTGATACTGTTACATTGTAGTTATAAAGGAAATCCGGGCGCATTTGTATTAAATATTTATGTAGATTCCGAAGAGGCTCTCACTGCTGGAAGAGAAGTATACGGATATCCAAAAAAGATGTGTGATATTAAGTTATCTCCGATTCGAAACAATAAGATAAGAGGAACATTAACACGAAAAGGGATTACTTTTCTTGATATTGAAGTGGAATTAACGAACAAACCTCCAGGCATGAACCCAGCTGATATGATAGCAAATATGCCATTATACAACTTAAAATTGATTCCAGATGTTGCGGATAATTCAAAACCTGCACTACGCCAATTGACAGAAACCATTTTGTCATGGAATGTGCATCGGCAAATAGGTGCAAAGACCAATTATCTCAAAACAAAATATTCTGAATTTGATATTTGCCACGAAGTTTTAAAAGATGCCAATATTAATCGCGGGGCATTCTATGTTGAATGTGATCAAACCCTACCGAATGGCAGGGTGCTTTAACCGCTTTAGAAGGAATGGTGAAAATAATGCCTCAATTGCAGAATGTGGTCGAACAAATTGAAAACGTTGTAGGAACCAAATATGTAACGGATTCGGAGCCAATTTGTTATTCCTACTCAATGAATTGTGATTCGGTTTTACAAGGAATTCCAGATATTGTTGTCAGACCTGGAACTGCTAGTGAGGTTTCTGAGATATTAAAAATTGCCAATAAAGAAAAAATTAAGGTCATTCCACGTGGAGGGGGAGCCGATTTAACGGGAGGAGCAAAGCCGATTGGCAATGGGGGTATTGTAATTGATATGACTCGAATGAATAAAATTTTAGACATAGATGAAGCTAATCGAATTGTAACAGTAGAAACGGGTATTTCATGGAGCGAATTATGTGAAAAATTGAGTAGAGTAGGTATTGGTTACTACACGGGCTCAACTGGACCCGCCTCTGGTTTCTCTGCAACTGTAGGTGGGGGACTTTCAAATAATTCCCTTGGAGGTGGAGGGGCAGCTATGTATGGAACAGTTACAGAACAATGTGTGGGGCTTGAGGTGGTTCTTCCTACGGGAGAAATAATATATACTGGTGCGAAAGCAAATGCATTTTGCGAAAAACCATTCACACGATTCGGTTTGGGTGCCGATTATTCAGGATTATTTCTTGGTGATGTAGGAATCCACGGAATTAAAACGAAAGCTTCATTAAAAATGTATGCCATTCCAGAATATGCGGCATATAGTACCTTTGAAATAAATGGTACAAAACAAGAATCAGAAGCAGTCATTGCAACAAAAGTTATGACAAAATGGCAGCATAAAGAGTTACCACTCCATGATTTCTATTATTATACTAAAACTTATATAAATATGCTTACATTGTTTGGTGTCAAGAAAAATCTTGCCAATGCAGGAGTTAAAGGCGGTGTGTTGTTTTATACGACGGTAGCAGATAGTCAAAGAGCATTAGATTACAATGTTGAACGAATTGAAAAAGTGACAAAAGAAGCGGGATTAAGAAAATTAGGGCCGAGTGTAGAGGAAGGTAATCTTGGTAAATGGTTTTATGAAGAAGATGGGCGATGGCAATGGGCTAATATTTATTGGGGATTATTGGGACCTGAAGGAACTTCTCTGGGAACCTGTTTAAAATGTCCAACTTATCAACTACCGGATTATGTAAAATTATACCAAGAGTTTGCAAACAAACATACAAAAACTATGCTGGATATTGGTGGAGGGGGCGTTAATTTCATTGTTATTGGAATACATCCCTGTTATATCGATATTACTGGAGGTATCATGCTCCATACTGATAAAAGATATAGAGAAAAGCAATATGAAATATGGAAAGAACTTCTTATCGCTCAAATAAAGGAGTTAGGTGCTGTACATTACTGGATGGGCGAAATTATAGGAAGGAGCTTGGTTGATGCTGGAGCTTTAACCCCAGAATATTATAATTTCATGATTTCAATAAAAAAGGCTTTAGATCCCAACAAAATTCTCTGTCCTGGAAAATTTTATTTAGGAGATCAGTATTAGGTGAGAAAAGTGAGCGAAACTGAAGGTAATTTAACAAATTTAACAACTGTAAGAAGTGCAGCTTTATCTTGTATCCATTGTGGGCAATGTAGAGTTCCTCACTGGCCAGCAAAAGGAATTTATTATGTATGTCCCGTCTATAAAACGGAATATACAGCAAAGTTTGAGCCGTTTTTTGCACGAGGGAAAAATATCATTTTGAAGGGATTGATATGGGGGGATCTCTCTCTAAATAAAGAAATAAGCGAGATTTTCTATCAATGCACTTTATGTGGCGGGTGCGAAGATTTTTGTCATAACGCCCATAATGAGAACATAGAATTTGCAAATCATAAATGGATGAGTATGGTGGAGGTATTTGAAGCATTAAGAGCGGATCTAGTTGAAGCTGGATTTGCACTTGAATCTCATGCGGCTATGAATAAAGCAATGGTCGAATTACTGAATCCATATATGCAAGATAACAAAAACAAAGCTAATTGGATCAGCCAATTAAATTTCAAAATAAAGGATGCTAATAGTGAAAATGCTGAAATATTATATTTTGTTGGTTGTACCGCCGCATTAACACCTCAAATCCAAACGGTTGCTATTGCCACAGCTAAAATCTTCAATAAATTAGGTGTTGATTTTTCTGTATTTGGGGCTAACGAAATATGTTGTGGAAGTGTGGCTATGCGAACTGGAGATCGAAAGGCTTTTAATGAAGTCGCTGATAAAAATGCGAAGCTATTTGCAGAAAGAGGAATAAAGAAAATAGTTACGAGTTGTGCAGGTTGTTATCGAACTCTGAAAAAAGACTATGGCAAGCGATTAGAAGGAATTGAAATATTGCATACTGTTGAATTTTTGGAGAAATACTTTGAAGACAGTAATATTGCGCTGAATAAATTAGATAAAATAGTCACCTATCACGATCCTTGTCATTTAGGACGCCATATAGGTCTTTACGACGCTCCAAGAAACATAATGAAAAAAATCGTTACCCTTGTTGAAATGAAAACTAACCGTGAGGGCGCACTATGTTGTGGTGCGGGAGGTGGAGTGAAGAAAGGATTTCCAAACTTAGCCTTGGAAATTTCAAAAAATCGAATTAAAGAAGCAGAAGAAACAGGCACTAAAACCTTAGTAAGCACGTGTCCATTTTGTTTTAGAAATTTATCCGATGGAATAAAGGCACTAGGAGGAGATATCGAGATGGTTGATTTGGTAGAATTAATTTTGAAAGCCTTAACATAAATATAACTGATTATGTGAGATAACATGAATGAAATTCAAAAAAATAATGTGCTCTCTCTTTTTATTAATGCTGTAAAAGCAATTATGGAAGAAAAACGGATGAATCCAAAAAGCTTAAAAAAACTCAATAAATTTAATGCAAAGATTAATTTTGGTTTAGAAATTGAGAAAGATGAATATATCTGGTTTAATTTCATCTCTAATAATGGAAATATTCAGGTAAATAAGGGAAGATTAGAAGATGATTTTGATTTAGAAGTCAAGTCGGTTCCAGAGGATTTTATGTTTTTCGTTAATGGTGAATATTCTTTACTCCATATGCTTCTCAGAAAAAATAAGTATAAAAAGCGGAAATTTTGCTTTGGAAAAGGTACCACAGGCAGAAATCTAAGAAAATTAATAAAACTTCCAAGTATATTTGTAATGGATAAGAAACGACCTGAAATGAGGTAGACCCAAAAATTGTTTGCGGTTTAATCTTGATAAATGAAAAAAATGAGTGAGAAAAGGATGACTATGCATCTAAGCATAATTGGATGGCTAAATGGATTGATCTCTCTTTTAATAGTATGTTGTGCGAGTGTATTTGGAATATTGATGGCATTCGAATCTAAAGAGAAAGAATCAAAAATGCTTCTGTTTGGAGGGCTTATGGGTTTTTTTGCAGGGATGCTTTGGTTAGGACCGGTGGCGGACTTCATTTCAGTGATAATAACAGGTCAGAACCTACCTAATGAATTAGTTTATGGCGTCCTTACCTTTATATGGATTTTTCCCCTGATAGTTTGTTCGATGTATGTTGGTGGAGAATTGATGTTATCAGAGAAGAAGAAATATCTAGTGGTAATTTTTTCTTTTCTCTTAGGGTTAATTTTCGATATTATTTTGCTTTCTGATTTAGACGGTGCAATCCAGGCTTGTCCTAATCCTGGCGGAACCGAGCTATATGATGCTTCGATTGTAATCGGACATCCAACGTTTTATCTTATAATCATTATGCTTGTGATGCTTTTTTCTCTGGTTGTTTTAGGCGGTATTCACCAGAGTTTAAAAACTACGGGGGGACTTAGGCGGCGCTTTATTTACATATCATTGGCAATATTTTTGTTTATTCCCATTGCAATTGTCGATGCTTTTTATAGTGAACCTGCTGAGCTTGTGCTTGCAATGCGTCTGTTAATGCTCCTTGCGGCTTGGTGCTTGTATTTAAGCTTGAAAATTGAAGTTAAATTTTAAGCATTGCCACATTATCCAGTTGGTCAGAAGCACTCAGTTTAAAAATAAGATAATTTTATCATTCGTGTATTTTTTTATCTTTGAAGGATATTGTTAGTTGATTAAGCTCCTTACGATTTAAATGGAATAAAATTGTATTAATTTGTAATGAATTATTGTTTATTATGTGCGAAATGTTGTGCGCAAACTGAAATGCTCCTTTCAAACGAAGATATAAAACGCATTACCTCTCATATTCATCAACCTAGACAAAAATTTTCATATATTCGGGATGGATATGTCTTTTTAAAAAATGAGAATCGGTATTGCGTTTTCTTAGATTTGGAAACGAAAAAGTGTTCCATCTATGAAATTCGACCGGTGGGATGTCGTTTTTATCCGATAATTTATAATCCTTATACAAAAAGATGTGTTATCGATAGAGATTGTTCAAATAAGAACAATATTCCAAAAAAATTGATTGAGAGCTTGTGTCCCGATTTACGGAAGTTCATTTTTCTATTAGAAGAAGAACGAAATACTCGGCTTAAAGTAAAATTAAGAGAATAACGAAGCGAAAATGGATGAAATGGAAAGAGATTGTTCATTGGTTATTAGCTCACCATTCACGAGATAATCTTTCCCATACTATTAAAATTTCAATTGGGAAAAGGGAACTTTATCTTTGTGCCCGTTGTACCAGTCTTTACAGTGCTTTAATTATTAGTTATTTTTTATTTGGTTTTGTAATAGATATCCGACAATTACCTCTATGGATAATACATGGGCTTGCATATTGTTTTGGAACCCCAATAATTCTGAGTTGGGGATGGCAGACTATTATGGGGCAAGACAATTCCAATAAAACCCGAATTTTAACAGGAGTTGGAGGCGGAATTGGTCTGGCAATTTTACTCTATTTACCTTCACCATTCAGAGAACTTAACATCTTTGGCATATTTGGTATTGTTTTTTTTATCTTGTATTTTGGAAAAATTAGAAGATATAAAAAGAATTTTACGATAATTGACCAGGACGAATAATTTTATGGCAATTGGAACAGATAGCATTAAATCCTTCGTTTAATAATCTTAAGTTATCTTCACTTAATTCTTTTTTACAAAATGGGCAGCTTAGGGTCTTATCAGGGATAGAGGACTCTTGTTCTGAAGCCGCACTAGGGGATGCCGAAGTTGCGGCGGCCTCTGCCTCTGAAACCAGCTCAGGTACTTCAAGGCTGATTGATGGATAAAGGACCTGAGCGATTTTACGTCCCTTTTCCGATGGGTTCTTTTTTGCTCCTTTAATTAAAGATTCAGCTTCTGTTTGAACTAATTCGATAACAGCCAGTTTCTCGCCTGCTGTTTCAAGCAGGGAGGTATATTTTTTCCCAGCTGTTCCTTTAGGCACAATTAATATACCTTTGGTAATAGCACCTGCTTGAATTGCTTCCATTATGCGATTTGCAGCATAGTAAGCGGCGACTCCACCACTTCTATCGAAAGTTTTCACACTTGGAACTTCGATACCGTATTTTTGTTGAGATTCCTTATCTAAAATAACGCCTGCAAGTTTTTTTGTTTTCCCACCTTTTCCACTGAAGGCAAAGTCCAAATTGATTTCCAAGGGTTTATTTAATTGGCGTGCAATCGTCGCGATTGAATCAATCGCTGCACCAGCAACAGAGGCAGGGTTTACATCTATGACATATTCTTCTTCGCCGATTGTCATTTGAACAGACGATTTTACGGATGCAGGAGTTTCTGAATCGGTAGTGGATTCGGGAGAAACGGAAGGTGTAATTTCTGGGACGACTGGCTTCGGTAATCCTTCACCAAATACGACCATATCGAGATAGTCTCGTAATATTTTAATGGATTCTCTTGGATTGCCTTTTGATTTCTTAAAAACATCATCAAAAATAGAAGGATTAAGGGGAAATAGTGGATCAAGAGGCAATGGGACATTTTTCTCATTTTCCCAAAAGTATTTCATTGCGGAAATATAAAATTCTTCAATATCTTTAACTGTAAAAGGTTTTAGATGCACTTCCTTCTCCATACGTGATTTTAATGCAGGATCTGCAATTTCATTCAAAACACGCGTCCAAACTTCTTCAAGACACGCTGTAATAATAATAACATTTGGAACTTCATTGTAAATTCGTTTAATTGTTTCGAGTAATTGCATTTCAGCCTCAGGTCCAAAGGTCCTGAAAGGAATTTCTAATTCATCAAAGTAAAAAATAATAACCCTTTTAAGATTTTGAGCAAAAATTTTCAAAGTTGCGAGACAAACGTCATCCGATTCAAGAACAGAATTTAACTTCAACTTTTCTAATTCTTCTTCCGTAAAATTCTCACCCAGCAACCAGCGTTCTGCCGCGTGCTTGAGACCATGATCTTTTGCCATTCCATAAATTACAAGTGCTCGAATTACATCGACAGCGACACCAGGGTACGATCGGATGGCTTTTCCAATCACTTCCTTCATAGAAGGACCAAATAATTTTCCTTTTTTACCATAGATTTCGATAATTTGTTTTGAAACGACATCAAGCAGATCAGTTACTTCATCCGCCAGACATGTGTAAATATGTAACAAGGTCCGCACAGGCGTGGGTGGAGATGGAACATACACACAGACCCAGTTATCCCCCTCTTTTTCTTCAAGATCTTTAAGAACCCAATAGAAATGAGTTTTACCAGTCCCAGCCACTCCGACAATGGGAAGAAGTCGAGCCGTTCCATCAGAGATGGTCGCTCGGAGAGCCCTTCTAAAGGCACGTTCAGCTTCGGCTCTCGGAGCTTTGATATCAATGGTATCTCGAACATCCCCTCGTGATACAAATCTATCAAAAGGCGTTCCCTCCTTCAAAATATCCATGTACATTTCTATTTCGTCGCTCATCATCGTAATTTTTTTATCATCCATCATTAACAGCCTCTTTTGTCTACTGAAATATTACACCGTCTAAAAAAACTTAAGATGACGTTCTTAAACTACAAAAATTAATTCTAATTTAAAAACATTCGTTTTATAAAACTGAAAGGAAAGAAATGAAGAAATAAAAAAATAAAAGATTGGTCCACGCTAACAAATTTTGACATCACTCATATCGATATCTTTTTTTAAGATACCATTCTTAATTTCCTTACAAAAATTTTCAATAACGATGAGTAAAGGGAAATAAATGAAGGCAATAAGATTTTTTACGACATATATGGTAGTTTGGCTTCTTTTTATCAGTTTTTCTTCAATAAGTCCTAGCTTTACCTTTAACATGGATTCGTATAAGCAAGGTCAAGGAGATGTATTAGTATGGACCTATGAAGCTAATGTGTATACACCAAGCGATGTGGGAAAGGAGTTCAAGATAAATATCACAAAAGTAAATCAAACCTTAAAAGGGGGATATCTATATGATACTCTATATGCAACGGTTGATGATGCTGGTTGGGTGACTCAAAATGTACTGGTAGGAGCTTACAATAATTCAAAGGGAGTTCATGACGATGTCAGTTATATAAGAAATTTTCTTATGCCTCGCAATGGAACGGCAATAAATGACTCACTTTTTTCATGGTACAGCATGTTGGGAATGACGTATCATAGTTGGACTCCAGGTCCGAATGGACATGATGGGAAATATGAAGCTTGGGATAGTGATGCCGCAGGAAATCCGTTGCCTGGTAAAAGTAAATATGAGATAGAATATAATGTAGATGGTATTGCAAAGTATTATAGAGAGTATAATGGGACAGGGAGTAAATGGGATCTTATTTATGGGTATATTATGGGGACAACTGGTGGGCAGATTACTGGTGGAAATTTCTGAAGATTTGCTTTTCAACAAACATTAGAAGAATATCTGAATAAAATAATGGAGTCAAAAGGGCAAATTTCTGAAGATTTGCTTGACAATTTAAAAGATATTGCAGAAAATTTTTGGGATATCAAGGATGAGCTACAATTTGCCTCGCTTATTGCTTATAAACGACTTGCAAGGAGACTACTCTTAGCCAATCAAACTTGTCGCGCTGGAGAACTTGAAATCGGACTTAAGGAATTAGAAGAAATAATTGCAGAGTTACAAAAGAAGAAATTTCAGGATCTATTACAGGAAGCAAAAAACATTCAAGCAATATATCAAAAAGCTGGAAAGGAGGTACCTTAATGCTTATATTACCTGATAAAAACGCAATTTTAAAATTGGCAGCACTTTTTGCGCTTGATGCGTTCATAGTATGGTTGATTGTGACATATCTTATCCAAAGCGCAATAATTGCAGGAATTTTAGGAATTATCATCGGTGTTACTTTAGTGAAAGGGGTTGATTTTATCCTTGCGCACTGGAAGATATCAAAATCAAGGGGGAAAGTTAAAGAAGAACCCCCAGGACAGTATGTCGAAGAGCTGATTGATAATTGGCCAAAACTTTCGCAAAGCATGAAGAAGAAAGTGCGAAGTTTATTTAGAGACTTTTTACCCGGAAATCCTGAAAATAGTAAGTTAATAGCTTATAAGAAATTGGTCAATAAATTGCTAGAAATTAAAAATCAATCTAGAGAAAAAAATCATCCAAATCTCACAGAACCATTACAAGAAATTATCCAAAAAGCGAAAGATTTAAAT
>SUPS01000089.1 GCA_005191415.1 Candidatus Helarchaeota ASGARD archaeon Hel_GB_A | reverse complement strand
GCTGAAGAGATCCCCATAATATTTCGGATTCCCTTTCAAGAAATTGATATAATTTGGGACTTTTTTGACATAACTCATCACGATATGCTTCATCAAACAGAAGAGTGATGGTGATTGGAAGTTCTCTTGGTGATGATTTTTTCTCGTTAATTTCATTAAAACCAGAAAAATGAATAAAACCAATAGAATTGATATCTGGAAACGGTAGAATACTAAAACAAGTTAAATCTCGAGGAGATTTTTCACGGTAAGATTTATCTCCTACTAGAATTGAGAAAGATTTAACTGCAGAATTATGTATTTGTGATAAGGTTGCAAAATTTGGATACCATAACTTTGGATATGGTCCTCGCTCGTCTATAATGGAAATAATTATCCCATTTAATGGTAACTTCTCTTTCATGCAATTCACAGGGGGAAACTAATCCTTGAACTAATGCTTGTAAAAATTAAGACGATGGTTAAATTAAACTTTAATCAATTCTTGTAATGAGGTCGTGAAGTCCTTTATCGATTTTAGGCAGATATTTTGTGCGAAATATTGAAAATACTTGAGATGGATCAAAAGTTGGTAATCCCATTATTAAGAGATAGAAAGGACTAGTTAATTCCGAGATTTTATTCAACTGAAATTTATAGTTAATACCATTCATCACATCAAGATTGAAATTAATTTGCCGTTCATCATCGTATATTCCTTTAAAATCGCGCATTAAAGTAATAAATGCGTTGATGGTCTGATAACAGGTATTTCTAGTTGTCACATCCAGAAAAGAATCACCAATCACAAAGAAATTCAAATCGAATAGAATCGCTCCAACGAGACCAGTTTCTTTTCGAAATTCATCGAGAATTTGATTTAAAATTCCAACCGGCATTAATTGACGTATTCCTTCTGAAAACATTTCAATGAGGGATTTTTGGTCAAAAATGGAAGTGGTGAATACCTTAATTTCGACATCATGTCTTTGAGAATATTCCGAGAAAAGATCCTCAATTTTTTCTAAATTGTTTTGGATTTCTGGTTCATTAAGGATATCAGGGTCCATTTTATGAATACATAAAAGAACCGGGCATCTAATTTTAAGTTCTTCCAGAGCTTTCAGGACATTATCAAAGTAAATACCAGCTTCCTCAAAACGGCTGGCATCTTGAGCGTCTACAACATAAATCAGAAGATTCGTATCGCGAAGCACCTGTTCTTTATTAGCAAGATATTCATCACGATATTGTTTCTGTCCACCGAGATCCCAATTTATGATTTTAAACCCCAAAATATCCCATTCTGTTCTATTGCGACCTAAAGTAGGTTTAATTTGGTCTAAACTACTATATGATCCTTCCAGCACTTTGAGAATAGAAGTCTTACCAGCAAAATCAAGTCCTATAAATACAATTTTATATATCTCTGACATTGTATCGCGTCCCGTTTTTTTAACTCAATAATCAATAGAGATAAACAATTTAATTAATTTATTCTACTGATTCTACTAATTTAATAATACGTTTTTCTATTACAGAAACGAATTTTGTTCTGAATAGAGAGTAGATTTCATCGATATCGAATGAAGATGTCCCCATTACTAATAAATAATAGGGAAGATTCATTTCTGTAATTTTATTTAGTCTAAATTTATATATCTTATCATTCCCTAAAGATATATCGAAATATGCTTTTTGATTTTCATCAAAAAGATTTTGGAAATCACCTATTAGCGTGAGGAATGCATTTATTGTCTTATATGCGAATGTTTTATCATTCGAATCAAAGAAAGCTGTTCCAACTACAAACAGATTCGGATCGAGAAGAATTGCACCTAGTATTCCTAAAGATTTAGTTTGTTGGATAAAATCCTCGAGAATCTGGCTTAAAATGCTGAGTGGCATTAATCGTCCAATGCTATAAGAAAACATTTCGATTAATGATTTCCGATCAAAAATACTGGTGATAAAGACTTTAATTTCAAAATCGTGGTCGTGAGAATAGTCTGAAAAAAGATTTGTGACCCAATTCAAATTTGTAATCATGGAAGCATTATATATAATATCAGGATCTACTTTATGAAGGCAAAGAACTATTGGGCATTTAATTTTAAGATGATCTAATGCATGTAAAATATCATCAAAGTAAGCTCCTGCCTCATTAAATCGAGAATCATCCTGCATATCTATTACGAATACAATTAAATTAGTTTCATCAAGCATCTGTTTATAATTTGCCAGATAATCTTCTCTGAACTGTTTCTGACCACCTAAATCCCAATTTATTACTTTAAACCCTAAAATATTCCATTCAGCCCGCTCTGTTCCGACAGTAGGTTTAATTTTATCGATTTTGCTATAGCCACCTTCTAAAATCCTTAAAATGCTTGTTTTTCCAGCGAAATCAAGCCCGATAAATATAATTTTATACATTTGCCGCATCAAATCTCACATCATCGATTAGGTTCTACTATAAGATATATGGAGAATATAATTTACTCCCAAAGAATTTTAAAATATTACTTTAGATTTAATAAATAACAAGTAATCTTTTTAATGATGAAACTTAATAAAAGTCTTTAATAATGGATAAGAAAGCCAATAAAGGCAGAAAAATGGAAATAAAAGATGAGATGAGAAAAGAATGTTTACTGTGAGAAGATTTACAAAGGATGATCAGGAAAATGCAAAAAATTTGATGGAACAACTGTGTAAGGTGACAGGCGTTCCGTTCAATGAAAAGCGATGGAAATGGGGGGTTAAAATGCGTCTTTATGATGCTTTAAGGAAGAATGGAATGCTAGTGGCTGAAACACCAGATAAACAATTAGCAGGGATGATATTTGCAGATATATCTATAGATCCCGTTGGTTCTTCTACTGGTTATATCAGGTCAGTAGTGGTCGATGAGAGATATCGCGGACAAGGCGTTGGAAAACTGTTGATTACGGAAGCTATAAAATATTTGAAGGAAATGAATGTTGATCAGATTTTGATTAATGTCCGAAGTAAAACCGAACGTGCTAAACAGTTATATGAGAAAATGGGATTCAGAGAAGTTTATACAGTCATGCGGTATGGGGTTAAAGGCGGAGAGCCAGGACTTGAAGGGTATTAGGAGAAAGAAAAAGAAGAGAAAAGAAAATTTTTAATTATTTTGACTTTGCTTCAGGGGCGACTTTCTTTTCTTTTTTCTTGAAAGGTTTATATAATTCTCGCTGAATAATGAATTTCTGTATATCTGTTGTTCCTCCAACGACCCACATAACTGGAGCCATCCTCCACATAACTGGAACAACGTCAGTTCGGTGTGTAATTGCTTCACCTGCCAGAGTCATTACGCAGCAATTAGTTACTTCAATTTCCATTTCTGTACCATAGGCAAAGGCCATCGATGCTGCGATTGTAGCTTCTTTTTCTTTATGCGCATCTATCATTTTTGCGGCTTCCAGCGTTAGAAGGCGAGTTGCTTGAATTTTAGTTGCACAATCAGCTAATCGGAAACTAACCCCTTCAAGTGTTGAAACAGGTCTTTTAAATTGTACACGTTCTGTAGAATATTTAAGAGCAATATCAAAAGCAGCTTGGGCATGTCCGACGCATGCGGCAGCCATTCCAATGCGTTCTACATTTAGTTCTGACATTAATATGGTAAAACCTTGTCCTTCTTTTCCAAGAAGATTTTCTACAGGAACGCGCATATCTTTGAACTCCATCCGGGCGACCGAAGCACCTTCCATGCCGCTTAGATCGTATCTTTCAGTTATTTTGAATCCTTTTGTTTTAGTTTCGACTAAAACGCCAGTAATCCTCTTGCGAGGATTCGGATCTTCTATATTTTGAAGCACACCATAAAGCGAAATAATATCTGCTTCTCCACCATTCGTAATGTAACGTTTATGCCCATTTATGACGTATTCATCACCTTCACGCACGATCTGTGTTTGCATCATCGAAAGATCGGAACCTGCATTTTCCTCAGTCATAGCAATTGCACCAATCCATTCACCACTTGTTATTTTCGGCAAATACTTTTGTTTCTGTTCCTCAGTTCCATATGTAGTGAGAGGCATTCCAAATAAAGTGGCACTTACAAGGCGTGTCATTTCGATTGCGCCATTTATCCCTGCAATTTCTTCTGCAATAATAGATTCCCAAACAATACCCTTACCAGTACCACCATATTTCGGGTCATGTATGGCTCCACATAGTCCTTTTTCTGCACAAAGCTTCAATGCTTTTCGCACAGCATTGTAATCGCCGTTAATTGCAGGTTTGGCAAGGGGTTTTAAATTTTCCTGAGCCCACTCATGAATCTCTTTCTTAAATTTTTTCTCCTCAGCCGAATAAAATACACTTGACATTTTCAAACCTCTGATTTTTGTTTACGATGAATATTATATTTTTAATACTTGTCGAACTAAAAAAGCTTTTTAAATATCCGTGGAGTATCTGACTAGTTTTGGACGAGCTAATATAAAATCGAAGAACTAGAAAGCTTTAAAGCCTTATTAAGGCTATATTTGTTAAATTAGTTTATTAGGCAAGTTGAGGACAATAATAGGCATGTATACAAAAATAAATATCTATTTGGGAGAATTAACAATCTTAATAGAGGAAAATATTTCAGTAACTACTAAAATTATCGTGTATTGATGAAAATAATAGGCTAGAACTTAAAAACCATTCCAGAGGCGCATGGTTTTGCTTTATCAGGGAATGATTGAATAATAGAACTTTTTTGGGTTGTACAATGGCAAGGAGCGATGAAAGAAAGATTTTCCAGTTTATCTAATTTATTAAAATTATGGAATCCCCCCAAAACGCCATACAAAGGCTTTTCATGACGAGCTGCTCTTCTTAAAATCAGATCTAGTCCTGGATGGGCGCACCCTGTGATAATGAGTAAGCCATGTGATAAATCAATGATGCAAAACTGTTCAGAAACATAATTCCTGGCAAAATCAACATAGATATTCTCAAAAATCTGTTCAAAACCAAATGTTTCATGCATATTACAAGAGGTCATCAAATCCATTTTAAATTGAAGGGGAAAGAAGGTAGGAGTATGTACAATTATCTGAGAATTAACTTGAATCAGATATTTTAATCCCCCAACATGATCGATATGAGGATGTGATAAAATTACGTGTTGAATTTCTTGAGGATCTATCCCAAAACTTTTAAGATTTGTTAAGTACCCTGGTCCATCGCCCGTATCAAAGAGAATTTTTGTTTTATCTAATTCAATCAAGCAGGAAAAACCCCAACCTTTTTTGAAACCTTTTAAGGCAGCATTATCGTAGAGAATTTTTATTTCCATTGCTACCACAAAGCATGAACCAATCAATAATTGCACTTTAAAGAAACGTGAAACGATATTTAAAGGATCAGATTCAAATTGTAGTTGATTTTATTTAGTTTTTCGAAAGACTTCTCATGGACTTTGTAAATCATGAAATGCTCCTATGAAAAGTATCAGATCCCAATAGAACGATTAAAATTACCATCTCAGCATAAACCGTTAAAAAATTTGACAATCTGTGGTTTAACGGAACGATCTGAATTCCAAGCAGTATTAAGGCTCTTTTTTAAAATTTTTCCGGATGAACTCGATTCAGAAAAAGCAGCGGAATTGCAGGATATGCAGATTTCACAGTACGAGGGAAGTTTTGTAGCAAAAATTCATGATAAAATCATTGGGTTTTTAATTTCAGGAATCATAAATAATACAGGGTATATCTCCTATTTAGGAGTTGAAGAGGCATATCGTGGAAAAGGAGTAGGCACGGCTTTATTGAGAGAATTTAAAAAATATCTGAAAGAAAAGAAAATAGAATATATTAAATGTACAATTAGGAAAGATAATGAAAAGACTCTGAACTATATTCATTCATTGGGTTTTAATTGTTGTGAACCCATTTAATAATAATTTTTTCCCCATTTTCTATTCTATAGACCTATTGAACTTAGATAAAACGACAAAATAAAGAAACTAGTAAGTAAATAGAGCTTATAAACGATCAGCGTTATTATAGTTTAACTATTTGAATCACCACATCATGAGTTGATCGAGATGAGTGATGAAGCGCCTAGCCCAGAAGAACTGAAAAAAATGATTGAAAAAGCCAAGACTGAAGCTGAAAAGAAGCGACAAGCCCAAGCTGCTAAAGTGGGACAGTTGAAAACGAGTGATACAGAAAAGCAGGAAATCGAAAAAGTTCTAGAAAAGAAATTAGGGCAAGGATAATATTTACAAATCAAATCCAATTTGGAAACCACCCTTCCCCATTAACTCACTCTTTTTTTTCATGATCTGCCAAAATTAGGAAACTTTGTTGAAAAAATATTTTTTTGTATTACTTTTCCGCAAAATGCACCTAGAATAAATGCAAAAAAGGATTATATTAGGTTTTTACAACTTTTCTCATGCTTTCAATAATCTTTTGAAGTCTCAATTCAGTTTTACTAAACTTTAAAACCATTTTTTTGTGCTTAATTTCACCAAAAAGTAAGGGGCCATCTTCAATTATTTTGTAATTATGTTTTTCAAAGAATTTTACAGCATTTATGCGGGCATTTACCAAAATATATTTTACAAATCGATTTAAAGCAGTCATATGAATCGTCATTAAGATATTACTTCCTACTCCTTGATTACGAAAACCCTCTTCTACAGCTAAATATCGAATTTGTCCTACAGATTCATTAATTTTATGAAATCGAGCAGTTCCAATAATTTCATTTCCAAGTAAAGCGATATAAGGGATAGCTTTCGTTTCATATTGGTCGCGTTCAGACCCTCTCGGTTGATTCCAAGGTTTTCTAAGGATTCGCCAGCGTAGGTCATACATCGCCTTCAATTCATCTTTTGTCTTAGGTTGACGAATAATGAGTATATCCTTCAATATCATTACGCTCTTTCTTCATTTTTGACCAAGTTTTAAAATTCCTTCCGCTCGTTCTTTATTAAATCCTCCTTCATCAAAAAATTCGTGGTGCATCCACTTTTCTTCAACTTTTACAATAGGAGTATTTACGATGCATTGATTTTCATCACAAAAATTTTTAAGAATGTATTCAGAACTGAGAAGTTCTTGGATAGCTTCTTCAGAATTAATATCTTTTTCAAGATAAGGAATATTATTTTCATCTAAATAAGTTTTGAGTGCTTTACAGCGTTCGCAATCATGTTTTGTGTAGATAATAATTTTCATTAGTTTCACTTTATGATAATTGCCTATAAATTTATAATCCTGAAGACAAAAACCAAATTGATCTCTTATTAAATACGATAAATTCCATCTTTATTATTGTTATAGGTGAAGATGCTTAGTAGGGAATTAAGAATGAATCCTCAAGCTAAAATAGAAATGAATATTGATTTCAAAAAGTATAAAAAAATTGAAGATCGCAAGCTATGTCCTACTAAGGAGGTAGATGCAGAGCATTTTATGGAACCAGATTTAGCCTGTTTTTATTATTTTTATCCAAAACGTTTTATTTTGGATGCTGAAAATTTTCAGAAAGTCTATAATTGTGTTCATTGCAATGCATGCTTGACCTCGAATAGTCGATATTTTTTGAAAAGAAGGCTACATCAGGCAGGATTTAAATCTAAGAGCACAGAAATTATGTTGGAATCATATAGAAAGTTTGGAACGCCATTTCATCAATCAAAATATCGATTAAAAATCCCACCAGAGGTATCTAAAGATAGCGACACCTTATTTTTTATGGGATGTTTGAGTACCATCAAGGTTCCGAGATTTACGCGAAGTGCGATTGATTATTTACTATCAAAAGGAGTAGAATTCTCTGTTTTAGAAACGGAGATATGTTGTGGGTTGCCTTTACTGGATTCAGGTGAAACCGAAATGCTCGACGCTTTGATGGAGAAGAATCGGGAGATCTTTAATTCGGGATACAAGAGGATAATTTGCTTATGTCCCGCATGCTATGACTTGTTCGATAATTTATATACAAACCTTAAACCAGAATTAGTATATATTGCCGAGTTGTTTAAACCATTAACCCAGAAAAGAACAGAGACCCTTAGCATTCAACATCTATGTCAGCTTTTAAATCGTGGGTACCAATACATCATTCCTCAAGTTGAACAAGTTTTAAAAGAAAGCGGTTTTAAAATTATGGAGAATGAAAAACATTGGTGTTGTGGCGGAGGAATGGGAATCATGCATATTGAACAAACTATTGAAAAAATAGCCCGCATTCGCGTCAATGATTTCCAAGGAGAACTCCTAACGACATATTGTCCCAGTTGTTATCATATCTTAAAACTTTTCTCAAGAAAGGAAAAGATAAAACCAAAATTAGTTGATACTTTTAAATTACTTACGGAAAACAGAGTGGAATAAATAGATTTTATCGAAAAGGTTAATTTATTTCATTCAATTACCCAAACATCATGTCACGATCGCGTTGTCGCATTTCTTGTTTCTTTATTGCACGTTTAACCATATCAGAGGGAAGATACCGTTCAATTTCTTCATAAAGATGGTTCGGACTCGGAGGAACTCCTCGAAATTTAATAATTCCATTTATTACAATTGTAGGTGTTGATTGGATATTGTATAATTTAGCAATCTTTTCTCCATCAGGAGACGTAATATCAATCATAAACACATTTATGGCATTTTTATATAATATTTCGGCTTTTTGAAGCATTTTTAAGGTGATAGAACAATAAGGACACATAGGAGAAAAAAAAAATTCAATTTTTACCTTATTCTGTTCGTCAATTGCCAGATTTCTACACCTCCATTCTTTGAAATGAATAGAAATACGTATTTGGTTTTTCGTGTCAAAAAAGGATTTTAGATGGTTATCAAACGTAATTTAAAGATTAGTCTTCGATTTTTTCAAAGGCATCGCGTGGTGCGAAACATTCAGGGCATTCTTCAGGGGGACAATCGGGTAGCTCACCTTCACATATCCAACCACAAACGGTACATCTCCATTTTGCCATTCAAATATCTCCTATACTTCATTCATAAGTTATTAATAAGTTCATTCAAATTTTTTTCTAATTTTTCTTTATGTCAAATCTTTTAAATATGATCGCAACGTTTGCAATAAAATTGTTATTTGTTTGATTTAGTTTCATCAACGGTAGATGTTGAAATGACAGATTTGGTTATACCAATTATCTTAAGTTTTATAGCGGGAGCTTCGACTGGGATTGGGGGACTTATAGGAGTTTATAAAAGGCTTTCAATGAAATATTTTGATTTAATCATGGGATTCGCGGCTGGTGTAATGTTAGCGGTTGCTACTTTTGGGTTAATTGACGAGGGGATTGTATTATTGGAAGGAAATTATGAAGTTTATATCATTGCCCCAGTTATAATTGGTGGGGTCTCATTAGGAGTATTTGTACTATTGATGATAGATAAATTGATGCCTCATCTCCATACTCTCTCAGATTCGGAGGAGGAGTTCGGTGAATGCGAGGGGGTTATTTGTAAGCCAGAGTGTCCATGTCCACACAAAGATCGCTGGTTTGAATGTCCATATTTAGAAGATGGAAAATGTAAGGCGATGGGCAGATGTTTTTGTCCAAAGAAACTTCAATTTCAAAAAAGTATAAAATATTCAGGAATTCTCTTGGCAATTGGACTGACAATTCATAATGCGCCAGAGGGGATTTCGATGGGAGTTGGATTTTTAGCTGCATCTGCCTTAGGAATCGCGATGACATTTGCCATAGCCTTACATAATATTCCAGAGGGGCTTGCAATTGCAGTACCCTTAATGCAAGGAGATTATTCCAGAAAAAAAATAGTGATTATCGCATTTCTTTCTGGGATGGCGGAACCACTTGCGTGTATTGTGGCTATTTTCACCCTACAATTGGTATCGGTGCTTGTGTTGTCATTCTTTCTGTCTTTTGCGGGCGGCGCAATGATTTATGTCACTTCAGATGAATTAATTCCTGAATCACATAAGCATGGCTACGAACATGAGGCAACCATTGGACTTTTATTTGGTTTAGTCCTTATGCTCGTCTTAATTATTACTTTCGGAATATAAAAAACAAGGGAAATTATGGGATTTTCTCGATAGGACGTCTTTCAGGAATGGACCGCGGTTTTCCGCCTTTTGTAAGATATTCATTTGACCAGAAAAGAGAACAGAAACAATGCCCATATTCATTAATGTCCGCTTCTGCATAGCTACAAGGGCAAATAATATCCCTATCTTTTTCCTTTTCGCCCCATGCCTCACGACAGGGACATGATCGATAACCATACCGCTCTAAATTGATAGCCAATCCTTCAATCAAGCCTTCAAGCATCTCTTGATCGGGAGTAAGTGGCCATCCCCTATGTTTCGAGACCATTTCAACGTATTCACGCGTTTTCTCAAGATTAGGCATTTTTTAAGCCTCAATCAAAACTTTAAAAATCTATCTTTGCTAATGAATCTAATATCCACAATTCAATATAAATAGATAGGAGAAAATGAGTGATGGAAAAAAATTTAAAGAATATACTATTGGTAAGTTCATTAATTCTGGCTGTAGTGAGCTTAGCTATTGCGATAACTGCCTTGAGTTATCCACCAGTCAGCGATTATAGTCCTCAATATGTTCAAGTACATTATACGGATGAGGTAGAAATTGATGGGACTAACACGACAATGGTAGCCATTTCTGGTCTTAATTACACCATAAAAACGACTGTTAGGAGTCGCCTTTTGGTCACTGTGTCTATATATCACAGAACGTACTCAGAAGGAGCCCCAATTTATGATTTTATGGTCTTTTTGCTCTTAAATGGCGTGGTCGTGAGAAATTATACAATCCCAATGGGGATCACAGAATATCGGAAACAACTATTTTGGGGACATTTTGATTATTTGACCGATTATCTAGAGCCTGGGACGTATAATTTTACGGTTGCTTGGCAAAGTCTGCAAGATATGGAAGATAATACATGGCTTTTCGCGAGAGAAAGGACGATAACGATTCTTGAATTAGTATGAGCTATTTAAACCCAGCAGGAATAGAAAAAGCTAAAACAATTCCATTTTTTTATTAAAGGTCTTGAAGTAACCATTCTAGTTTTTTATCAATTTCGATGTTAGGGACGAATTCATCATCTATGAACATCATTGGGAAAGCCAAGTGAGATCTATACCGTCGTAATTTCTTTTTTAATTTTTCCCGTTCTTTATAGGGGATAAGATCGATATCAATATATTTATAGGCAAAATTCCTTGCATTCAGTCTATTCTTAAGGCGACGACACCAGATACAGGTTGAAATGGTATATAACATAATGTTGTGTTTGGTTATATTACCTTGAACATATGTAGGCTCGACCATTTTTGATATTCTCCTCTTCTTTGAACAACTTTTCTTCATTTTAGATAAATTCTTTTCATAAAATAATTTTATAGGAAATAATTACTTCTTCTCGATATCTTACAAGGAAAAAGCAGGTTCCAGGATTTTTGTTTTAAAAGCAGAAACATCGATCTTTTCTTTGATTAATTTCATAATGAGCGATTGATTCGTTCGGTCACCTAGTAAAATTGCGCCAACAACGCGATTGTCATCAAGCACAATTTTTTTGTAGATTCTTTTGGTTTTATCTACAAATTTTATTTCTTCAGGAAGCGATTGTTCGGGCGTGACGCGTCCAATAGAGGTGAGATCGACCCCAACGATTTTCAAGGTATTGGATGGAACGACTTCATTATATTTAACCTGTTTTCCTGCGATATTTAAGGCAGCAACTTTAGATTGTTCGAAAGCTACGGGAATTATCCCCCAAACGCGCCCATTATATTCTGCGCAATCCCCTGCAGCATAGATATGTTCAATGTTTGTCTGCATATAATCGTCAACAATTATGCCTCTATTTACTTGGATTCCCGCTGTTTTCGCTAATTCGGTATTTGGTCTCACACCTGTAGCCATTACCACAATATCTGCAGTGAATTCACGTCCATCTGTTAATTTCACGATTAATGGTGTCTCGCCACTGATCTCTTTGGTCGCAGCATTTAATCCAACTTGAATGTTGAAGTCACCAAGAATTTCTTGTAACATTTCCGCTCCTTCAACATCTAATTGTCTAGGCAATAACCGTGGGAAATATTCTAAGACAGTAACATCTAATTTCAGATCACTAAGGCTTTTAGCAATTTCAAGACCTAAAAGCCCACCCCCAATAACGATTGCTGAGTTTTTATCTTTTGAGTATGCTTTAATTTTTAATGCATCATTCAATGTTTTTAAAGTGAATACGCCTTGTTTATTTACGCCTGGAATGGGCAAAACATTGCTTACACTTCCAATAGTTAATAATAATTTATCATAACTAGTTTCTTCACCATTATCAAACAAAACTTTTCGCTTTTCTGGTAAAATTTTTGTTGCTTGATAGTTTTTATGGTATAGAATATTTCGCTCTTCATACCATTGCGCTGTACACGTTATAAGTTCTTCATGGGTGCACATCCCACAAAGAAATGCTGGTAATTTAATTCTTGTATAGTTAAAATAAGTTTCTTCCGTGTAAATTTCCACATCAATCGTGGGATTCTCCTTTTTAATGATATCTGCGGCATTCGACCCCGCAATATTTCCTCCAAGAATGATAACTCGCATAATTTCATATTCCTAATCTTTTTATTACTAAAACTTTAGAGATTTTTAATCTTCTTTGTATTATGAAATTATTTTAATTGTCATGCTTTTAAAAGTCTATAGATGTCAAAAAAATGAGAGAAAGAAAGGAGATGTTCCTACTTAACCATAATACGCGCGTCTTGGTCCAGGGAATCACTGGAACCCAGGGACAATTCCATACGAAGGCAATGCTGGAATATGGAACGAAGATAGTAGCGGGAGTAACGCCAGGAAAGGGTGGAACTTCCTTTCAATCGATTCCAATCTATAATTCCGTGAAAGAGGCGCTCGAGGTCCATCCAGAAATCAATACGACAATTTTATTCGTACCTGCCAAATTTTGCAAAGCGGCGGCTTTAGAAGCAATCGACAATCGAATCCCGTTAATTGTCATTATTACAGAAGGGATTCCTCTCCTGGATTCATTAGAAATTGTAAATCGAGCAGCTCAAGAAAGACTTTATGTCATTGGGCCAAATTGCCCTGGAATTATCGCGCCTTCATATAAATGTAAAGTAGGCATAATGCCCGCGAATTTCTTTCCTCCTGGACATGTCGGAATTCTTTCAAGGAGCGGCACACTTTCCTATGAGATTGCTCTCAGTATTAAAAGCGCAGGGTTGGGAATTTCGACCGCTATTGGCATCGGTGGGGATCCTATTATTGGTCCAACCATCCAAGACGTATTAGCTCGGTTTGAAACAGACGATGAGACCGATTTAATTATTTTAATTGGGGAAATTGGAGGAAGACAAGAGGAGATAGGCGCAAAATATATCCAAAACTATATTTCTAAACCCGTAATTGGCTTTATCGCTGGGAGAACCATCAAATTAAAAGGTAAGCGATTCGGGCATGCGGGAGCCTTGATAACTTCCAGTGGAAGTGGAACTGCTCAACAGAAAATAGAAGCTTTAGAACGGGCAGGTGTCGATATTGCCCTAACCCCTCTTGAAATTCCAAAACTCCTTCAAAAATATAAAATAAGGGGATAGTATGGTTCGATTACTTGAATACCAAGTTAAAAATATCCTACAACAAGAAAAAATCCCTATTCCAACTCAATTTTCTCCAGACGACCTCGATAATCCAACCATATACCCCATCGTAATAAAATCACAGGTGCCCACAGGGGGAAGAGGAAAACAAGGAGGCATACAGTTTGCCGAAACTCCTGCAGAAGCGAAAAAAATTAGTGCCGAACTGAAAAACCGCACTATCGGCGGATACCGACCTAAAAAACTTCTCTATGAAGAGCGACTTGCGACCCTTCAAGAATATTATTGCGGCTTCCTCATAAATCGCGATGAGAAAGCCATCAATTTCATCTTCAGCGAAACCGGAGGAATCGATATAGAACAGATCTCTCAAACTTCACAAGAAAGACTATATATCCACCAATTTATCACATTCCCTGAAAATTTGGAGGAATTAAGCAAAGATTTAGTTCGCACGATTCCTTTAGAACGACTTGTAAAAGGCCAACTCCAATCATTAGTTACGGGCTTGCTGCGAATTATTAGATCTTATGATGCGGAGCTCCTCGAAATAAATCCGCTCATCGAAACAACCGAGCATAAACTCATTTGCGCCGATATCCATATGGAGATCGACGATAACGCCCTATTTCGCCACCCCGAATACCAAAAGAACTTGGAGTATTACTTGACGCCCTTAGAGTTAAAAGCACGCTCGTTGAATATGTCCTATATCGAACTGAATGGAAATATCGGTGTGATCTGTAACGGAGCGGGTCTGGTAATGGGAACTATCGATGCTATACATTCGTTTGGGGGGGAAGCAGCGAATTTCCTAGATGTCGGAGGTGGCGCCGATGTTGAACGAATGTACCACGCATTGAAGA
>SUPS01000088.1:5518-14508 GCA_005191415.1 Candidatus Helarchaeota ASGARD archaeon Hel_GB_A | reverse complement strand
GCCTTACAATAACCAGTTTCCTTACCAAAGAGCTCTGCCATCATCCGATTAGGATCTGCGCCTTTGGCAAGAACATGCCCATGCCCACGATGAGTGCTCGTTATAAAATCATCATCAGTTAAATTTGCCATAATTCCAGCCGCAATTGCCTCTTGTCCTAAATAAGTATGAAGCGTTCCAGCAATTACGCCTGTCCCAAAAATTTCATAGGCACGTTCTTCAAAATATCGAATAAGCAACATTTTTTGGTACATTTCTATAAGTTTTTCTTGCGGAATATCCATATTTATTCACCTTATGGAAATTTACGGTATTATTGCCGTTTTAATACCTTTTTGATTAACTAAATTATCTAAAATTTTATCAAGCTCATCTAGTTTTAGATGTTCTGTAATGAAAATATCTGTATTAATTTTGCGATTCGCTAATAAATTAATAGCAGCCTGGACGTATCGTGGCGTAGTGTGAAAAACCCCGATAATTGTTAATTCATTATAATGTAATAGAGAAGTATTAATTGAAATACTTGATGTAGGCGGTGGACCTCCAAATAAATTCACCAAACCCCCTTTTCGAGCCATTTTTATTGTGGTTTCCCATGTCTCAGGATATCCAATCGCTTCAACTGCAATATCAGCGCCTCGCCCCTCATCTGTGTGATCTTTTACAGCTTGAATAATATCTTGCTCATCTTTTGCATTTAATACGATATCTGCTCCAAGTTTCTTAGCTAGATCTAGCCGATCCTGCTTGATATCTACTTGAATTATTTTTGCTCCTTTATTTCTAACCAAATTCGTCCAAAATAATCCGATGGGGCCTGCTCCATTGATTACAACTGTATCACCGAGTCCAATGTTAGACCGCTCGACGCCCATTAAGACACAAGATAAGGGCTCAGTAAGGGCGGCTTCTGCAAAGGACAACTTTTTTGTATCAAAAGGAACCATATTGCCACATTGAATAATTTCTTTAGGAACCCTCAAATATTCTGTCCAAGTACCCCAATTCCATGTAATATTTTCACATAGACTATGGCGCCCAATTTTACAATAAAAACACTTCAGACAAGGTCCGGAATCATGGACGAATACCGGTTGTCCTACTTCATAACCAGAAACATTTTTTCCGATTTCATAGATTTCTCCTGCAATTTCATGACCAAAGATGGTGGGAGGCTTAAAATACGAAGGGTATTTCTTCCCAGGGCGTAGATATAATTTTCGATCAGTTCCACATGTCGTTGCGGCTTTAACTTTCACTAAAATTTCATCATCATTAATTAAAGGAATTTCCGTATCTTCCAAAACCACATTCTTTGGTCCATGAAACATTGCAGCCCGCATAGTTCTTTTAGCAGACATATAAACCCTCTTTCTCATTTGAATCTTAAGATAAAGATCTTGTGATGAATTAATTTTTTTGCGACTAAATAAAGCTCATCACTTTTTCGTATTCGTTCCTTTAGTTCTTTCAAGAATTCTTCTTTTTCGCCCAAAATAACCTTCCCTCTTTTTTAAAATGTTTCGAACTTAAACTCATCCTATTTATATTGTCAAAAATCGCGCTAATCAATACCCCTTCATTCACAAAAATTTCATTTAAAAATGATGAAACAACTTGTCTTACTTTTTGTGGATCCTCTGATAAAATTAATAGATCAATATCACTCCATGGAAGATAATCTCCCTTTGCTACAGAACCGAATAAATATACTTCCTTAATCTCTGGAATTTTCTTAAAAAACTCTTTAAGTTGCTTCAAAATATCATCTAATTTTATGTACAGCATAAGCATCTATTTCTTTCTATTAATTCTTGTCATATTTTATAAAAATTCTAAGCCTTTAAATTCTTTTTTTTCAAGTCCCTTTCCAGATTCTTTTTCCCGAGAAGAAGAATTAATAAATTATCAAAATGAGTGAATGATGGAATTGAAATTTGAACGTGATGCTTATGCGTTGTGATGATTCTTGTCGAGATTACATGTATGATTTTATAAAACGGATTTGTAAGGAAGTTGGTCCGCGCCCTTCTGCAACGGAAAAGGAATATGAAGGGCTTAGATTAATTGAAGATGAATTGAAATCTTTTAGTGATGAAACGTTTAAAGATGATTTTACATGTCATCCTGGAGCATATCCAAAAGGAAATGTGTATATCGCTTTAGTCTTGATATTAGGAGCCTATATTCTTTATCTATTTTATCCGATTTTAACAATTATTTTAATGGTGCTTGGAATTTTATCTATTTTTACAGAACTACTCCTAATGAAGGAAGCGGTAGATTGGTTATTCCCGAAAAGAAGGTCTTGGAATGTCTTTGGGAAAATTAAACCCCATAATGAGACCCGAAAGATTGTCATCATAGGAGGGCATTCCGATTCTGCCTACTTATTTCCATGGTATTCAAAGTATCGAGCAAAGATTGTGAAACTTACTTATAGTGCCGTAATAGGGGTAATAATACTATTTTTGGTCGCACTTTTCAAAGTAATTGGGCGAGGATTCTCTTTAGATTACACTACACCCTACGTTATCGTAGGACCTTTCTCTTGGGCTTTTATTGATTGGTTCTATATAGGAGCGGTAGCGGGAGGGCTCTGGTTTTACTATGTTTTTCTTGGTTATTTCTCAAAGGAAGTCGTAGATGGTGCAAATGACAACTTATCAGGTGTCGCGGTAGCGCTCGCCGTGGGACGTTATCTTGCCCAGAATCGACCAACCTATGTAGAAGCTTGGGTGGGCGCCTTTGGCTGTGAAGAATGCGGTCAACGCGGTTCAAAAGCCTTCGTAAAACTTCATGGTCGCGAACTTCAAAATAGTTATACCTTAATACCAGAGAGCATTGGGGCGGGGGACCTCATTATGATCGTTGAAGCCGAAGATTTCTGCTTTACTGATCATTCTAAGCCATTAGTAAAGAAAGTAGAAAAAGCCGCAAGAGCACTTATCGAAGAGACAACATCCAAAGGAGAACAATTCACTCCTACTATAGTCGCTAGGCAGCCATATGCGGATACTGATGCCATGCGCTTTTCTGAGAAAGGCTTCGATGCGATGGCATTCTTAGGATTGAATAAGGACGATCACTTCCCCGAGGTTTGGCATGAAAAAGCGGATACTTATACTTGTATTAATAAACAAATAATCGGCGATGTGGCTGAAATTATTCTCCAATTTATTGAGAATTTGGACCAAGAGCTCGCAGAAGCTGAACCAAAATAGCCTCGAACATTGAAATATCCGATTAAAATTCTATTTCATTAAATTACTTTTTCGAAAAACTTCAGTTGTGTTATACATTCTTCTGCATAAAGATCTAAGACGGATGGGTCCAGTTGGCTCAGGTCATACACATCAGCCGCAGTGGGAGGAAGGGGTTCCATCGCCATATATCCTTGAAATTTAATTTCTTTAAGTGAGCGAATTATCCCTTTGAAGTCTGTATGGCCTCGTCCAACGGACTGCCTATTGCTATCGCCTACATGGAGATGGACTAATAGGTCTCCAGCAATTCGAATTGAGGCAGGTGGATCAGGTTCTTCTATATTCATGTGGAAAGTATCCAACATGAGTTTAACTCCTTCTGAATTAACATCCCTCACGAATCGTAAACCATCCTGAACATTGTTTAACAAAAATAATTCATAACGATTTATAGGTTCAATAGCAATCGTTACGCCCGTATCAATGGCTAGTTTAGCCAGTTTTTTTACCGAATTTACACCAAATTCCCATTCTTTTTCGTGAAGCTGCTTTACTTTTCCACAACCTCCAACAACGCATACAAAAACTTTTGCACCGAGCTCGTTTCCAAATTGTAAGCAACTTTCAGCATAATTTATGGCTTTTTCCCTGACTTTTTCATCTGGATTTGCTAAATCTCTTGTCTTCATAGGATTTGAATCATCCCACGGCCACATTCCACACACAGAACTTACTTCCAGATTGTAACTTGAAAGTAAATCATTCAACTGCTTTGTATCATAATCAGCAGGTTCTCCTTTAATCTCAATTCCATCATAACCGAACTTTACCAATCGTTCCACGGTTTTTTCAATGGGTTCGCTCCCGTAAATCCAATTTGAAATAGAATATTTCATATACTCACCTTAACAATTCAATTATTTGTCTGTTAGAATTTTCAATCAGATAAAGATGGATATTCTTAATAATTTAAATTTAATAGAGGAATTAATAAATCTGAATTGAAAAAAATATGAATAAGTTCTTAAAAATAATGGGGTAAGATTATGCTAGATCTTCCAATAGAGGACTTGTTAAGCGCAGGTGTTATCTTAATTGCGGTTATTATCAATGCAGCTATTTTCATTAAATCATACAAATCATGGCGGGAAAATCAATTAACTCAGACATTGTTATTTGCGCTGACAGCCATTTTTATGGCTATCGCAATGCTATTGCTCGTAGCAGAGAGGCTCTTTCTTACGCTCGGTGATAATGACTTAGGAATGCTATTTGGTCTTATAGCTATTACCGTCAGTGGATTTGCAGTGGTTTCAATTGATTCGTTCTCATTCAATATCGTATTCCCAAAAAAATACAAAGTTTTAACAGTATTTTCAGCGTGTATCGAGGCATTATATTTAGGTTTCTGGTATTTTGATCCAGCAAGGCGGGTTGAGAGCGGAGAAATCATCCTCAGCGACCTAACTGAACTTTTGCCCTTTTTTACGCTCGTTCCTTTATTAGTAATACCTGTTATCGTGTTCTTTTACTATGCAATCAAAGTAAGAAATGAATCTCCCGTCAGTAGCAAACGGTCATGGGTACTTGGCGGTGGTGTAGCCATTATTTCCGCGGGATTCATCATTGAAATAGTCGGATTGGACCCTACGACCCAGCCATGGGCACCTCCCGTTATCGTATTTGGACGTACTCTTTTCATTATTGGTGCTTTATTATTGTATTGGGGGTTATTCCGACTAAAATCTAAAGAATGAAATTTCTATTTAGCCAAAAATCCTTCCTTTTTTTTGTAAAATAAAAAAGAATGATACATAAAAATGACCTTTTTTAAGTCCAATTTATTCTTCGGTTTGGGTAGGTTTTTCAGCTTCTGATTCAGGAGGTTCGAGAGGAAGATCTTTAAAGATCAATTGCGCACATTCTCTTCCTTTTAGAGATGGAGTAGTTTTGGCGTTTCGGATTAAATTTTCTGCTTCTTCTTGGTTTAATTCTATAATGGTGAGTTTTGGTCCGAGTTCCTCACGAATAAGTGAATATTTTTTTCCAGAGGTCCCTCGCGGCACAATAAGGCAAGCATGATCAATTATACCTCCTGCTAAAGCTTCCTTTAAACGATTAATTGCATAATAGGCGGCCACACCTCCACTTTTATCGAAGGATTTGATGGAGGGTATTTCGATACCGATTTTCTCTTGGTCAGGGCTGAGAACCAATGCACTTATAGATTTTTTCCTACCAGAAACGGTGAATTCATGATCAAAGGCGACTTTTATTTGAACATTTCTTTCTTTTGCGAAGGTGAGGATAGAATCAATGGCGGCACTTACTGTGAGTGCAGGAGAAACTTCAATCTGCGCTGCCAATTCAGCCTCAAATTCTTCTTCCTTCTTTTTTACGGCATCTTCAATAATTTTATCTAAATCAGATATTATTCGTTCGCCCATTTCCTGTAAGGATAGTGGTTTTTCAATCCATTCAACAGGTTTTGGTTCAGATGTGGGTTCTTTCGTTTGTGGCGGAGATATGGGGGCAGGTTCTGTTTGTGCTTTTTCCACACTTTCCATTTTTTCTTGTAATTCTTGAAAAACCTCCACATCATAAAGGGTCTGCTCGATAAAAACTTTAATCATTTTAATGGTATCTCTTGGATTTCCTCTTGTTTTTTCAAAAACTAACTCAAAAACTTTTTCATTTAGTGGAAAATAAGGATCGGGTGGGGAAGGAATATTATTCTCATCCCAGAACTTCTCCATTGCCCGTAAATAAAGATTCTGTGTATCTTTTAAAGTAAAAGGTCGTAAAGTTAATTCCATCTCCATCCGAGACTTCATAGCAGAATCTGTTAATGCCATAACTCGTGGCCAAATGTCGCTTAAACAAGCGACAATTATAAGGGAATTTGAGATTTCGTTGTACATTCTTTTCTGAATTGAAAGAAGTCGAATTTCTGCTTCTGGTCCAAAAGAACGGTAGGGAATCTCGAGTTCATCAAAATAAAAGATAATTGGGCGATCAGTATATTTAGTAAGGACTTTAAGAGCTGCTATCGAGATATCATCCTCTTCAATAACACGTGTGATTTTTAATTTATTCAAATCATTCTCTGTTAATGCTTCCCCTAGCAACCAACGTTCTGCTAATTTCCAATAAAGGGCTTTCATATGATAAATTATTAAAATTCGTACGAATTCACTTTGTAATCCTGTAAAATCTTTACGTGCTAAACGCTGAATTTCCTGGGCACTACGTTTGAATTTAATCATTCCAAAGGGATCAAAGGATCGATGACTTCCGCCATACTTCTTAATTAAAGTATTACCGACCTTTTTTAACAAAGTATCTCCTAATTCATTCATTAAACACGAGTAAATGTGAAATAACATCCGTACAGGGGCAGGGGGCGATGGAATATATACGATATAGTATTGATCTGCAGCTTCTTTTCGTTCTTTTAATGCCCAATAAAGATGTGTTTTCCCGGCCCCTGCAGCTCCAATAATAGGGAGAAAACGCGTGGTATGATCCTTCGTTGTCATCTTTAATAAACGCATAATCGTCTGATCGATAAGCTTCCGTGGCTCGGGAATATCAATGATATCGCGCATATCTGCCCGTGATACAAACCGATCAAAAGGTGTCACCCCTTCTCTTAAAGTATCCAGATAAAGCATTTTTTGTTCTTCATCCACGATGAAATCCACCTAAAATTTTTTATGTGTAGAATTGGTTTAACGAAATAAGTTTGTTCTTCGAGGCATATAATTTTTAACCGATTAATTTTTAACCGATTAATATTTCTGCCACCTATAAACTAAACTATACAATCTGAAAATAAAATGATATATCTTAAAATGAAAGCAAAATGATATATCATGAGGTTTTGAATTTGCAAAACGAATTAGTAGAACTCCTAAATTTAGGCATGCGAATATATGATGACGAAAATTATTCGCAGGCTCTGGAATTTTTTACAAAAATTTTAGAGCTTCTAAAGAAATTAAACAATCCTGAATTGATTAAATTGTGTCAGCAAATCATCATAATTTTAGGACAATTAAGTGAGGAAAAGAAACAACGTTTTAGTTATGAAAGCTATAATATTCATGAAAAGATAAAAAAGAATCTCAATATTAAGATTGATGAGTTCCAAAACAGTATTTACGAATTTCTTCGAGAATCTGAACCATCTCTCATAAAAGAGGAACCTGGTTCAATTCCAGGGGAAGTTGAAATATCTCACCCAGATCTCCCGACTCCTACAGTTCCAACAACCACAATCCCAGTTAAACCATCTGCACCCCCTGCCCCAGAAGTTTCTGAACCACATTATGAAAAGAAGAAATTTGTAGAAAGGGAGAAAATTACAGAAAAAAAGCCAGTTAAAAAGGAAGAAGTCGAACCTAGGAAAATAAAACGTTTTGGGGACATAGTTTCCCCGATGGAAATGACTGTTAAGAAAGAATATATTGTAAATGTGGGAGTAAGAGTCTTTAAGGAAGATGTTACTGGAATGCCAGTTCCTATGGAGATTACGGTACCTGAGGCAGGTCCTCCTATAATTGAGGTGCTTGTTATCGGGCGTGATTTTAAAGTAGATCAGCCACGTCGGAGTCTTATTATCCCACTTGACGCAGATAGTGATATTTTGAATTTTCGAGTTACTCCGAAAAGGGATGGGCTGAAAAATTTAACCGTTGAATTCTATCAAGAAGGTACCTTAATTGGAAGGGCAATTCTCAAAATTATTGTGAAAAAGAAGAAGGAACCCGTCAATGAATCTCTTTCTTCTACAGCAATCACTGTCGCTTCTCAATTTCATGAAACGAGATTGGATGCCACCCTCCGAGTTATACGTTATGGTGAAGATTTCTTTTTCTCGCTTTTCACACCGCGCGCTAAAGCCGTTGTTTCGCAAAAGGCACTCTTTGGAAAATCCACTATTAATCTATCCATCTTAAATAAATTGCAATCATCTATGGAAGATGCCATCTTCGATCGGAATAATCCCAGAGCAGCACTTGATCGCTTGAGGGCATTGGGGGCTCAGATCTATAATTTTATCCCAAAACAAATCCGTAAGACAATTAAATCAATTGAACCTAAGTATTTGATGATTGAAACGGGCGATTTATTAGTTCCTTGGGAATTAGCCTACGATGGAGAAGATTTTCTCTGCATCAAATATTGTCTTGGGAAACGAGTTTTTGATGAAACACGCGATTTTCGCCCCCCTCCTTTCTGTATAGGTAAAAAAATCTTGAATGTAATCTTTGTCGGAGCGTCTCCTGAAGGCGTACCTGAAATCTCTGTGAAAGATGAATTAGAACTATTTGATGTATACAACCAGACAAAACGAATTATTCTTTCAAAGTTAATTGAACCTGATGCTGTGAAAAGAAAAGTCCTCGAATCCCTCAATAAAGGCGATTTAATTCATTTAACGTGCCATGGAAAATTCGAGGAGGCAGATCCGATGGAATCCGCGCTTTTATTATCTGATGATATCTTAACTGCTAAAGAGATAGATCAATTGGAAATATCTAATTGGCCATTAATCTTTGCAAATGCCTGTAGTACCGGTGCTATATCAAAAAAAGTCGTGGGAATTGGAGGTATTGCTCGATCATTTCTCGAAGCGGGTGCTATAGCTTTCCTTGGACCCCTTTTTGAAATTCCCGATGATATCGCCGTGGAATTCACTAAAGAATTTTATAATAATCTCTTATATAACGATGAAAATCTTGGTGAAGCCATCTTGAATACCCGAAAAAGGTTGCG
>SUPS01000088.1:0-5210 GCA_005191415.1 Candidatus Helarchaeota ASGARD archaeon Hel_GB_A | reverse complement strand
TGAAAAATTCATATTGTAAAGAGATAATCGGAAAGAATATCGAACACCAGAGGAAAATTAATAGAATTAATACTAAATTTGCAGTAAGTCCAATACATATACAAGCCAAAATCCGAAAGAAGGAACGGAAGTATAATTCAACTTGCGATTTCTCGTTCTTCATTTTTTAAGCCCTCATATTTCGCTTATATTAGCAGAAGTAACATAAAATTTCCCACGATGATAGATAGAAAATACGCGGAGAAAACGAATGGAATTGCAATTAACATCGCTTTCTCGATTGAAATCTCATAAACTTTTTTCATTGAAATCCCTAAAAAAACAATAATCAAACAAAATGCAATAATGGGTATCGCAATATAGAAAAATATGGTTGTTTGGAACAGAAAGTTATTTGTAGACTGCTTAATCATTTCAATATCCCAAACATTATCCAGATGAGTTGCTAAAGTTGTCTCTAAAAGAGGTTCTATAATATTTCGCACTAAATATGGTACAAAACAGAATCCACTATAAATCGAAAATAGTTTAAATTGGAAATCTGTTCTGATTGGAGCATAATGAAACAAGATGGCTGGTAGAAAAGTGAAAAAGCCCCATATTGCCAGATATTGGATGATTTGAATCAGAATTCCTAGATTTATACCTGCTTTTATTAGAGGTGTCGTTATACCGGTACAAATTACAATGGTAGCGGCGATAATGAAATTTCGATTATTAGCTTGCAACGTTTCTCCATCACTCCATTCCATAATTAAATTCTCTATACATACCATCACTTAGGCAACTGGACCAATAGTTTCATTAAAAGTTATCAGATAAAAGGGACCTTTCGCAGGATTTGTTAGACATATAAGCGTATAATTATGTAAGGGAACACCTATAAACGCATGAATTGAACCTGACAGATCGTTATTAGCTATACAATTAGAATAGGGTTCTCCAGGGTCTCCTTGAATCGTGATATCATAATGGGACCGTAGTGTTTCAACTGCATCCTTTAAATCGAAATTTGTTTTATTTAAAAGAATTTCTTCCAAAACACGCATGCGAATTTTCGAACTAGAACTTGGTGCGACATAAACACCGTGAGGGATCATTTCTTCTGTAACAAAATGGTTGGTCGAAATAATATAGTCGCGTCCTTCTGCTGCTTGCCAACGTGTGGCGTTATTTTTATTCGTTACCTCAACGACTGCCGCCGTTCCACTTCGATCAACCAATAAATAGGTCCATGCAGATGCGTGTCGTATAGAACTATAGGTTGTGTTCGTAAGGTACTTTACTGCCTCAAAGGTATTAGAATTCTTTAATAATGTATCAAACATCGTAATAGAATAAGGCGTTCCAAATCCGATTTCGGAGCTAGTGATATGGGTAACTCCGATGCAAAGCCCTGCGCTATTCATGCCATTCTCAAATCCCACCATCCCTGCTATTGCGATTCCTACCATGGAATACTTCCCAAGACCAGGAGGGGGCGTAATTCGAACTATCACTTGCCAATTCTCAAAAAGGGAGTTTAAGGTGTAATCTAGATTCCGACCAAAAAGAGGGCCTAATCCTGGTAAGGTATTATTGATTACGGCGAATTGAGAACAACTCATATACTCTAGAAATAGGTGATGAAGGAGATCTCCCATCGAATTTAAAAGAACTATGCGGTTATAAGATAACCCTGAGCCATCCGCGATTCCGTGCATCATATCTTGCACATAAGAGGGGATGAACGTTAAATATCCTTGAAGATATTCCGAAATATTGAGTGAAGTAAGACGATCAATGAGTAATTCCAATTTAGTGACACAAACATCAATTCCAGAAATAATACGTTTTATTTGCGCCCCATAACGCACGCCCATATCATAAAAGGTGTCCCCGTAAATATCAATAATTCTAGGACTAATATTATGTTTATCAATAAACCAAACTGCTCCAGAAAGAGAGACAATCGCTAGGGCGAGAATGAAAAACCCTGACATAATCTGTTTTTGTTTCATCCCTTTTACCAAGAATCATAAATGACATAACTTTTAAATGAAAAATTAATTTATAAAATAGCTAAATGAAAATATAAAGATAAAGGTTTAAACCAATCCTATGAATTGAAAAGTCCTTCCTTTTCGTGAATTTATTGTGAAAAAGGGATCAAAATGGCACAGGATATAATATACAATTTCAATTTAATGATTGCGACCACGCAACTTATCGTCTCATTTTTATGTGCAATTTTATTTTTCCAAGAATGGCGGAAACAGAAACGCACTGAAAATGAACAATACATTCCTTATGCGCTAATGATTTTATATGTAGCACTTTTTATAGGCACAGGGCTTATTGTTAATTCTACTTTTTTTACCGATGAGGCTTTCTTGAATATTTTGAGACAAACAAAATTTTACTTTATAGGGGTTGGATTTATGAATATAATGGCAATCACATTACTAATTTACATTGCTGAACGAATTTCACGAAAGAATACCAAACATTTTTTCCTGATTTACTATCTGTGTATTTCGGCTGTGATGATTGCTCTAAAAATACTCGATTTTCCTCCCTTACCTGGAGTTTATCTGATTTTGATCTTCCCAATGTTAATTTTAATTGGCTTATTTGTTTATCGGCTCATTTGGAAAACCTCTGGGCAAATTCGATATAAGATGATCCTTGTTGTAATCGGTTTTGCGCTCTTCGTCTTAGCCTTCACGCGAGGCATTATCTTGACTCTTGAAGGAGAATATCATGTCTATTTAGAAGTCAAAGGTTTAGTCCTGCTTGCATCCATTTTAACGGGATATGGGTTTTATACAATTCCCTCCTTTACAGAACTAGATTGGGACAAAAAAATTCGTCATTTATACCTCCTTAACACGAATGGGGTATGTATTTTCCACCATGCTTTTAGAGAAAAGTCCATTGACCAAGATCTCTTCGGTGGAAGTTTGGTAGCCATCCAATCCCTCATGCAAGAAATGATCCAGAGTGATAAATTGCTTAAAACAATCGATCATGAAGATGCGAAGATATTATTTGAGCAGTCGCCCCATGCAATTGCTATTATGATTGCGGATGAGGATCTTTATATCGTGCACTTCAAACTGCAACAACTTTTGAAAGAATTTGAACTGTTATTTGGAGAAATAATGGAGCGATGGACTGGGAATCTCGACATGTTCCAACCATTACGCTCAATTATCAATAAAATATTTGAAATTGAGGAGAAAGGAAGCGAGTAATGCCAGAATTATATATTTATGAATTAGATCCTACAGGTGGCTATTGTGGATTTCCTGCAGAAATTCCAGGGCTCCCACCCGCTGAATTGATGCGCCGAGAATTGATACGGCGAAATAAAATTACCAAACAGATTAAAAATCAGCTGAAAATTGATGTAAAACGTATTTTTTTAAGAAAGCCAGGTTTAATAGATAATCCAATAGTCAAAGCATATGTTAAAGAAACAGGAGTTCAGGCATTTCCTGTCTTTTTATATAACAATAAAATAATTCATGCTGGAAGTTTTCCAGATCCTGAAATACTTCTGGAAAAAATAAGAAAAATTGATAAATAAAGGGAATTTTGACATAATTTTTGAAGTAAATGAGAAATTCTAGTAAAAAAACTCAAAATTTTTTCTAGTACATCATTTAGATTAAATTTATATTATCTACCTGTGCGTGCTTTAAACCGAGCGATATCGCGATATCCTATATCGCGGCGATATCGGAGGGCATCGCATTTAATTTTCGAGAGAGCTTCAAGGCAGCGTTCATGTGCTTCGATGATATCCTTACCGCGTGTCGTTACATTCAATGTGCGTCCACCTGCAACGATCAATTCCCCTTTCTCATTAAAGCCGCTTCCTGCATGAAAAACCGTGACCCATGGATTCTTGAAATAGGGATCATCTAACCCTAGGATTCTGGTACCCAAAAGAGATTTGTAGTAGTCATCTTTTCGTGGATATCCTTTATTTGCCATAACAGTACAAATCGCAGATCCAGGATGCCATTTTAACTCGAAATTGGATAAATCTTCTTGTTGAGCAGAAGTTTTAAGTATCTGATAGAAGTTAGGGGCGTCTAATAAGGTCGCAATAGGTTGGAGTTCGGGATCTCCAAACCGAGCATTATATTCGAGGACTTGAAAAGGCCATATATCATCGCCTGGATTCCGAATAAGCGCAATATAAAGAGTTCCAAAAAATTTACCATTTAATACCTTTAGGGTAGGTTTCACGATTTTTTCAAGAATCCAATCTTCATAGCCTCTGGTAATTTCGCAAGGGGCATAGGCACCCATACCTCCAGTATTGCTACCAGTATCCCCTTCCCCTTCTTTTTTATGATCTTGAGAAAATAACAATGGAATGTAACTCAGTCCACTACAAATCACCATACACGAAGCTTCTTCATGGATAACACCTTTTTCTCCCGCAAACTGTTCGATAACGACTGTATCCGTAATCTCAAACATTTTATCGACTTCAGCAAGAGCTTCTTCTTGTGTGGCACAGGGATGAACACCCTTTCCCCCCATATCGCCACTAGGATGTTTAACGACCGTATTTTTCGGATCCTCCATAATTTTTGCCTTTGCCGCCTCTGGATCCTTAAAAATCCAATGTTGAGGGGTTGAAATGCCTGCTTTTATCATAATTTCTTTGCCATATATCTTATCAATTTCAATTTGTGCCATTTGCTGGTTCGGACCATAGATATTAATTCCATTTTTTTGAAAAATATCAACTATTCCCTTCCCCAATTGGCTCTCTGACCCAGTGATGACCAAATCAATTTTCTTTTTAAGGGCAAAATCCACGAGTGCATCAAAATCATTTGCAGATATATTCACATTTTCTCCAACCTGCTTAGTTCCAGGGTTTCCTGGTGCCGTATAAATTTTCCCTACACCATCACTCTTTGCCATTAACCACGCAAGGGCGTGCTCACGCCCACCACTTCCGATTATTAAAACTGAATCGCCATTTACCATGAATCTCATCTCAGTTTAGTCGTTAAAAGAAAATATCATGATTCAACGAATAATCCTTCTGGTGGAATCTATTTAAGCCTTCTTTCAGGAGTTCATTTTACTTTTACAATTAGAGCTATATATGTGTTATATATGTGTTAAATAATTTAGAATACTCAAAAAACCAAAGTTTTATATGGAATGAATAAAAGATAAGTCTTTATATTTTTCATAAT
>SUPS01000001.1 GCA_005191415.1 Candidatus Helarchaeota ASGARD archaeon Hel_GB_A | reverse complement strand
TGCCAAAGAGAGAATGAAAATTCCAAGAATTAATAATATTTGATAGCCAGTTTTTTTCCCTCTTTGATGATACCAATGATAAAAAAGGAATCCTGCAAGCAGAATTTTCATAAAAATTAGAGAAATATCGAATCCTATGATAAGTTCCCTTAATACATCGTACAATATTCGACTTCCCTTGTAATAATAATTCAATTTTTGAGAAACGATAGGTCATAGTGATAAAATTTTTTTGGTTTTTATTTTATGACTATAAAATAATTTTTAATACATTAGAACATAAGTATTTAAGTACTAAAATTATAAATTTGATGAATAGAAATGACGATTTTAAAAGGAGAAATTTCAGAGAAAATTAATCAGGAATTTCGGAAATTAGCAATGCAACGATTTGGTTATGAAAAAGGGGCAATAAGTAAAGCATTAGAAGAAGCTATTTTGAAATGGATAATAGAGCAGAGAGGAAATAGTGATATTGAGCAAAAAGAACGAATAGAAAATAATGTAGTTTATATTAGAGAAAGAAAAAAGTTATTTAGAGAGTATCCGAATAAATATGTGACTATTTGCAAAGGAACCATAGCAGAAGTGGGCGATGATTTTTTTACAACTTTAGAGAAAACCAAAACTAAATATCCAAATGTAAAACATTGTTTAATCATTAAAACTGCAAAAAAAGAAAGACAGAGAGCACGATTAGGATGGAGAATAAAAAGAATACAAAAAAAGTAGAATTTCAATATATTAATACTGAAAATGCTCGAGAAAAAATTCCAATTCTTAGATTAAAAATAGTGACGCCTTATAAAAGACATCCTGATGAGTGGTTAGAAGCCTTTCTTGATACCGGATATGATGGCGGATTGCTAATTCCTCCTGAATTATATAAAGAGGCGGAATTACATAAAATTGAACTTCCTATAGACCAATGGGATATAGGAGAAACTGTAACTGGCGAAATGACGCTTTTACAAGCATCTTTAGCCAAAATAGAGATTGAAGGATTTGATAAATTAATTGAGTTAAGGATTGAGACATTTAAAGGTAATCAAGAAGTAATTCTCGGATTAAATGGAATTAGAACGCTATTGTTATGTTTAAATGGACCTAAGAAATGTGTGGAAATATAACGTTTAATATTTTTGTAATAAAAATTCAATAAATTAATAAAATAATTATTTTATAATTGGATGATATAAATATCAATGGTTTTTTGAAAAAAATAAAGAATTTAAAAAGAGGTCTGTGATTAAGATGCCAGAGATCGTTAGTATTGGTGAAGTGTTAATAGATTTTATTTCAAGTGATGCGGATGTTGATTTAAAAGATGTTTCGACGTTTATTAAATTTCCAGGGGGAGCTCCAGCGAATGTATTAGTGGTGGCATCAACGCTTGGGGCGGAAACAGGGCTTATATCACGAGTTGGTAATGACCCATTTGGAGATTTTCTTCTTGAAACATTACAAGCTAAAGGAGTAGATACAAGCCAAGTTAGACGTGATAGCCGACATCATACAGGAGTGGTGTTTGTAGAATTAAAAAAGGCAAAACCTGCTTTCCTCTTGTATAAAGATGTAGCATATAATTTCATGGAGCCCGCCGATTTGGATAAGAATTACATCCAAAGTGCGGAAGTACTAAATTTTGGGAGTGTTACATTATTAAGGGAACCATCTCGGAGCGCAACTTATGAAGCAATTAAAATTGCGAAAGGACATTGTACCATTTCTTGTGATGTCAATTTTCGTATTGATCTCTGGAAGGATAATCTGAATGAAATGTGGAATGTTGCAGATAAAGTCTTAAAAGATGTGGATATCCTTAAATTAGGGAAGGACGAAGCAATCCAGTTGGGTATTCATCTGAATCCTTCTAAAAAAGAACCAACATTAGACATGGCATTACAAGAAATTTACACGCAATTAAATCCAAAACTACTGGCAATAACGATGGGGAGTGAAGGGAGCAGATTATTACTCATAAAGGATGGGAAGGTAGAGGTAGATATAGTTCAAGAAGTATATAAAGTCGTTGCCAAAGATACAGTTGGAGCAGGAGATGCTTTTTTCGGTGGTCTTTTGTATCTGCTTCATAAAATGGGGAAAATGCGTAATCTTGAGAGTTTGACTGAAAAAGAATTAAGACAAACAATAATTTTCTGTAATACCTATGCAGCGCTCTCTACAACAAGAAAAGGAGCTTGGAATCTTCCAAAAATAGATGATATTATGTATATTCCCGAGATCAAAGAAAATTATCTTAAATAAGAGAATAAAGGCTGTTAAATGTATGCTTCAGTTAGTTGCTATGGATTTAGATGGAACGCTCGCTCCTTTCAATGGAGCAATTCAACCTAAAACGATTGAGCTTCTAAATCAATTACAGAAAGAGGGAGTAAAATTAGTAATCACGTCTGGAAAGCCAGCCTCGCATATTTCCGGGCTAGTTCGACAAGCAAATTTACAAGATGATGTGATTATAATGGGGGATAATGGAGGCATCATTTGGTTTAATCATGAGTTTCCACCAAAAGATCCATTTATTATGACAATGACCAAAGAGGCCGCTCTTGAACTTGAAAAAATACGGAACGCAATCTTAACAAAGTTCGGAGAGAACGTTTGGGTTCAACCAAACCGATGCACCTTTAGCCTTTTTAGTAGAGGAATTGACATCGAAGAAGTTTTTGAATTCTGTGACCATCTTTTTGAAACAGAGAAGATTCAATTTTTAAAGAATTTTAAAACAGGCGGTGCTCTTGACGTGATTCCTAAGACTATTGATAAAGGTATCGGCTTGAAATATATTCAGGAAAAATTGAATATTCCCATTGAAGATACGGCTGTTATTGGAGATGGTGCCAATGATGTTCCTATGTTTCTACGCGGAAAAATTCGCATCACTTTTCCTCAATCAGCAAAAATTTTCGTAAAATTAGTTCCGAAAGTTGTCCCCGATATAGATAGGGCTTTAGAATTTTTGATTGGGATTTCCAGATTTGAAAAAAGTTCATTTTTAGAGATGCTAGAGTGAGATTGTTTCCAAAAAAAAGGGATTGAATGAATCTAGGTTCAAGTTCGGAGAATTTTGATTCCGTAGAGAAGAATTACGATAGCTGAACCAAGAGCTGCAATCATAATAACTATAGAGCCCGTATAGTAACCTGCTAATGAAGAATAAATACCCAGACCAATGATATTATCAATAAGACCATAGATACTCATGATAATAAGAAGACTCCCGATAATCGTAATTATAATCCCAAATATTAGGGAAATAATTTCAGATTTATCATAAAGATTAAGACCAATAATGCATAAAACAACGATACTTGCAGGAAGAACTATACCAAACCAGACAATTAAGGATTGTTCAAGAAGATATTCAAGGTCCAGAGTCCAGCCAGCAGCAATCCAGAGAGCTTTATTGAGAATAAAAGCAGCAATCATGAGTGGAATGGCTATACTTGCAAAAATTAGAGTTATTTTAAAAGGAGGTTTTTTATTTTCATCACTCATTTTGGAATTTCCCCTTGAATTAAAATATATGTTAGTTAGTTAAAATTTTTGTTTAAAAATTCTTTTTGTGAAAAAATCTTAAAAAGATATCGAATTTTTTTTATCAAAAACAACGATTACCTTCATGGGCTAAGTTTTGTAAGCAGATTTTTGGTTAAATTATTCTTTTTTATGAGATGGAATGATTTTTTGTAAAGATCGATATGATTGAGGTAATTTGTATTGTAACATATGAGACCACAAGTACTTCTGCTCGCAATCCCGGCAGACAAAGATGTCTGGCTCGATTTCTAACCATCTGGTATAGAATTGGATAGATTTTTTTGTGAACTCGGCGGTTTTCCCACAAATTTTACATTTGATTTGCAATTTAACAACTTCATGATGATGAATAAGATATAGATTTTTAAGAGGAATTTACGAATAATAAGTTATCTGAAAATATTGTAACTCATTCAATTGCTAAATGAAATGGAAGGAGATTTAAAATGAAGAAAGTGAGTGAAAATGAAATGAGCTACCGTGATGGTGATTCAGGAGTGAAATACATGCTTCGAGGGCCCAATATTGACTGGGGAATTATGCTCTTAAAGCCACATTCAAAGATGGGCGGACATTACCATGAGCAAGTAGAAGAAACATTCTATTTTATGGAAGGTTCGGGGTTCATGGTGGTAAATGATCAGAAGTATGAGGCAAAACAAGGCGATGCTTTCCTGATAGAACCAAAAGAGAAACATGATGTTGAGAATCCGACAGATAAGCCACTGAAGGTTCTGTTCATCAAAACCCCATATTTACCCAAGGATAAAGTGAAATATTGATGGATGTCAGTGAGGCAATTCTCCACAGGAGAAGTATACGGAAATTTTTAGATAAACAAATTCCTTTAGAAGATATAATCAAAATAGTTGAAGCCGCAAGATGGGCACCTACAGCTGTTAATAGACAAAAAACACGTTTCATAGTAGTTACAGATGATGACCTCTTAAAAAAGATTGCAAACTCGGCGAAGATTGTATTTTATAAGCAGAAGCATGCTGCCCAAGCCGCAGCGATGATAGTCGTCTGTTTGGATAGTACAGCTTGGATTGAAGAAGTAGGGGCAGCAATTCAAAATATGCTATTACAGGCATTTGCGATGCAGATAGGGACTTGTTGGATTGGAGCATTTGATCGAGACTTTGTCCGAACACTTTTAAAAATACCACACATCTATAAAATATTGGCACTAATTCTTCTCGGTTATTATTCAGAAAATCCTAAACCTCCTCCAAGATTGGAGTTAGGGAAAATAGCATATCTCAATAAATGGCGAAACCCAATATTGAAGCCCGAGGGCAGCATTCTTCCAAAATCAGGTGCATTATCAATCTTCTTAACTAAACATCTCACAGACACCGAATCACAACTAAAAAAAAGCCCATTAGCAGAACCTAAGGAATAAATCATAGACACATATTCTAAGATTTTTTTTAAAATATTTTTTAAGTTAAGAAGATTCATTGGTCTCATTGATTTTTTTGTGTATTGTGAAAGCACTCATGTTAATCGCGAGTACATGGTACTTATTTTACTGTTAATCATGTAAATTATTTAAAAGGTTATAAAATGCAAACCAGGGTTCATTTTTGCATTGATATTACCTACCATGAAATGCGCCCAATTTGAATCTGACAGAGTTGAAATAGACCATTCTAAATGAATGAAATAGGAGGGGTTCTTTTCGGTGTTTGGAGTTCTAAATATCAGTGTATCTAATAGTGAAGTAGAATTAGGTTGAAGTCGAATCTCACCATCTTGGTGAATTATGCTTTGAATTATATCAGGATTTTCCAAAGGGAGGGCAATTTTATGATTTTTTCTACAAGGGGCACCTGTTCCGCCCAAGAGTGCTGCATTTGAATCACCCACGATAATTCGTGATCCGTTCACTTGGACCAATTCATATTTCCAGTTCATCTGAATTGTTTTTGCATAATCATTCACTGCAATAATGGGGATTTCAAGGTCGGTATTAGGGGGGAAAATGGTGTATTTTAAATCGGCGATAATTATTATGGGGCGGCACGCTGCCTTATACCAGTAAAAGGGGAGTTTGGGGGTGCGATCTACATCGACTAGCCCTCCCCCAGCGTATCCCCACCAATCTACGAAAAAGTGCCAGCGTATGGCATTAATGGGGTTCCCTTTCTGACTTCGAAAAATTTCCGTTTGATATTTAGCTAAAAAAGCGCCATAAAGCAGGCTGGCTTGAATCCAATCCATACGGGTCTTATAATATTTTGGATAACCTATGAAGGTACTGGTGGAGCCGAAAAAGCTACAACGACTAGACCATTGAACCAATTCCTCTGGGGAAGGAGGCCAGCCGACATCACCCCATTTCACAGATGTTTCTGCGATAGACCAAAATCCAAATTCGGAAATAAACCCTGATTTTCGTTTTCGAGCATTGTATATACTGCCACCCATAAGGGACCCATCATAGACATGCAAATCTTCTCCGAGACCAGATGCCCGATGGACAGGGCGACTTTGATCGATGGTCTTCACAGTTTTTTCGAGTAGTTCATCCAGAACCTGATTGTCATAATCTTCGATTTCGTCTCGCTTTGGTTTGAGAAAAAGCGCGGGAGGTTCATTATGACAGCACCAATAGACCACGCTTGGATGGTTGTACAGAAAGTAAATCATTTCACTAATCTGTTGGCATGCTTTTTCACGAAAGCCTGGATTGGTATTAAGACTGCTATCATATGCCCATTGGAGTGCGAAGTCTTGGAAAACCAGAATCCCTTCTTTATCCGTAGCGTTATAGCAAGCTTCACATTGGACATGAGCATGCACACCTACGCTATTTAAATGGGCCTCTTTAATAAGTTGCAAATCTTTTTGATAAAAGGATTCATCAACATCGGCAAAATGTTGCCGAGGAATATAATTTACCGCTTTAATGAATACATATTGCCCATTCACCTCGAATGTCCATGGGTTATATGTTAACCGAACGGTTCGTATTCCAAAGCTTGTTGATAATTCATCAGAGAGAGTTTCATTATAAATTGCTTGTATGGATAGGTGATAAAGATTTGGACGTAGGTCTTTGCCGTTTTCAAATTCGGTGCTAATGGGATACCATAAAGTTGGAGGTTGTAGCTGTATTTCCAGATCGATTCGATTAGAACCTGGTGAGATTTCAACTTGAATAGCTGCATCGCATTGTTGAGATTGCGGATCTTCAATTTTTAAATGTAAGATTGATTTGAGGGATTGGGAAGTTTTATTTTCCAAAATGATTGCAACGTGAAGTAATCCTTTTAGATTGAGTGGAGTGACGAAAATATTGAAGATCGAAATGGGACCTGTACATTTTAAATAGACAGATTGTGTAATTCCTCCAGTGGTCAGACTTTGCCCCCATTCGGATGTCCATTTCGGCGACATTTTCCCAGGCAACCCTCCTGGTCTTGAATCATGGTAATTCATCGTCCCCTTTATGTATTTTTTTCGGTGAGATATCCAATCGCCTTTCGGATCCAAATTTTCACAGGGATCGATTACTTTAACGACCAGAACATTGTTCTCTTCAAGATAGTTAGTTACTTCGAAATAAAACGGTGCAAAGTAACCTTCATGTGTTCCTAATCTCTCACCATTCAACCAAACCTCAGAAATATAATCTACAGCTTTGAAATGCAATTCAACAAATTGCGGTGAATCTAATCGAAACCTTCTGCGATACCATACGGGTCCGTAATGCCGTTGCAATGCCCCTTCAAGTCCGTAATTATTCGGTACAAAAACATCATTCCAATTAAAATCGTCAAAATCTTTAGCGCTAACATCTGGGGAAATATCACCAAAATCCGCTTTTCGCTTCCAGAGGCCATTCAAATTAATTAACTCAAATTGCGACGTTTTATAATCTTTAGAAGCTACCAATTTCATGTTTTTAATCGGGTTGGCGGATAAAATTTTTGAATATAGTGAATGTTTAGTGCAGGGCATCGCTTTGGGGAGTATCTGGTCTGATTTCTTAATTGTGATTTTCAAAAGTTCAACCTTCCGATATTATATGGCGAATAGTAATTTCATATTTAATCAACGTTATTGATTGTTAACTTTATAAGCTATCAAATTTTTAACTTTAAAAAGCATCAAAAATTAATCAAGCTTGAAACTATCAAATTCTTTCTGATGAAATGGGACGCCTTGGAACTCATAAAATCCGACATCTTTTTAAGAGATTCCAATCCTATGGCAAATTTTGCAACATAATAAATATGCAGAGTAGGCTCTATTTCAAAGAAAGAGACAAAAGAAATGGTTAGAGAAGAATTTATTTAGGTATTATGTGAAAATTAAAGAAAATGAAATTAATAGATGAAGGCAGATCAAGTGCAAGAGACACTAGGAAAATTTAGTTGTTTGGTTCTTACTCCAAAAAAATCGACGAAAGATCTTAAGGTACTCCTCTTCAAACCTCCTAAACGAGGAGAGAAAATTGAAAATTGTAGGGCTTTTCGACACTTACGTGTAAAATTAGAAGATAAAAATCCAATTGGTTTACGTCCAATAAAAATTGAATATAAACTACAAGGTCAGAGGTTTATACAGCCAAAAAATTTCATCAAACTTTTAAGGCAAGCCAAAGATGTTTATATTTCACTTGATAAGGCGAATTCACTAAATGGTTTTTGTAAAATGCTTGAAGATTATCAAATCAATTACAAGAGGGTCGAGATTTGTCGTCTTTGTATGTTAGATAATAAAATAACGTTTCTGAAAAAGCATGATCGGTATTATCGAGATGGAGATGTAGTTTATCCACTTTGTCTATCTTGTGCGATGAAGGAAATTACAGACGAGAGTGAATTTCGAGGTTTTAAGCCGAATAAGAAATTTTTGAATCGAGTAGAGGGGCTATTGAAGAAAAAATATCATCATAACATAAATAAGATTCTAAAGGTTTTCGAACCTGGGTTTAATGCGGCGAAGAATCCCGAATTTACCTTTTATGATAAAATCGAGGCAACCAAACATGCGAAGGAATATCCCTTAAGTAAATATGATCTGCCACCCGAATTGGTTGAAATATTAAGAAGGGAAAATATTACAAGCTTACTTCCTATCCAAGACTTAGCTATTAAGAAAGGGCTTTTGAAAAATGAAAATTTGCTGGTTATTGCCCCAACAGGGACTGGAAAAACACTCATTGGGGAAATAGCAGGCGTATCTAAGCTTTTTAAAGGCGATCAAGGGAAATTACTCTATTTAGGCAATTTGGTTGCTTTAGTTAATCAAAAATATGAATTATTCAAAAGGCGTTATGGAAAGTATTTCAATGTCGCCATTCGGGTTGGGATGAGCCGACTAGATGTAGGGGAAGAAGACATAATCATCGTTGATGAAGATGTCCGAGAGGCAGATATCATAACTGCAAGTTATGAAGCATTTGACTTTTTACTTCGGAAAGGCGAGGAAGAAATAGAGAATATTGGAAAGATTTCGACAATAATTATAGATGAAATTCAACTGTTAGACGATGAGGACAGAGGTTCGATATTAGCAGGATTAATTGCAAGGATTTTTACATTATTTCCAGATGCACAGATAATTGGACTCTCTGCAGTGATAGGGAATGGCGAAACGGTTGCAAAGTTACTTCATTCTAAGCCAATTCTGTATGAAGAGCGCATGGTGCCTTTAGAACGACATTTAGTTCTTTGTAAATCAGAATATGAGAAAAATTATAATATAATTCAATTAGTGAGGCAGGAATCAAAATTAGTGAGTAAATATGGATTTCATGGCTCTACAATCATATTTACGAATGCTCGATGGAAATGTGAGTATTATGCGAAAATGCTTCTCGAAAAGGGAATTAATGCCGTTGCTTATCATTCAGGTTTAACATATCTTAATCGAAAAAATATTGAGATGGCATTTGATAGAGGGGTAATTCAGGCAATATGTACTACCTATGCGTTGGGGGCGGGGATTGATACCCCTTGTTCGCAGGTGTTATTTGAATCCTGCTTAATGGGAATTGAGGTACTTTCTTCCAATATGTTCCTGAATATGAGCGGACGCGCGGGAAGGTTTCGGAGACAAGATCGAGGGAAAATTGCGGTACTTGTAGAAATTGGAAGAGGGTACCCAGGTACTGAGAAAACAGAGGACCAAATTGCGCTTGATCTCTTAGAAAGTAGCACAGAAAATCTTATTCTAGATTATGATCCAGAATTAATAGAAAGTCAGGTCCTTGCCGCTATTGCAGCAGGAATTACTGATGAAATCGAAAAGTTTTATGATTATTTAATTGGAGCAAGAGAAGAACTTACCCATCTTTTACGTGGTCTTAGGAAAAGGAAATTAATAGAAATTAAACAAAACGATTATCAAATCACTACTCTTGGAAGAGCGATTGTGCTTTCATTCTTTACCGTAAATCAAGGCTTAACAATTGTAAAATTACTCCGGAAAAAGGAAGACCCGCTGGATATCGCGATTCGCTTGGAATATTTCGAGGGAATTTACATCACTGAAGAGATCAAAAACATTTTTTTGAATGAATTCAAGATAGAATTACCAAACAAATTCCTTACTGCGAGCATTATGAACATTGCTGCATCTAGGGGGCGTTTCAAACGGCGGTTGAAGCGATTCGGGTGGCTTTCGCGGACACTTGCTCATTGGCAACAAGTCTTCTTTAGCTGTAATTGTGGCAATGCACCTTATTGTGATTGTCCATACTTAATAATAAACCGGGAATTAATTTCACTCCGCATGGAGGGACGCACACCAAGCCAAATTAGCCAATTCATGGAGAAAGAATACAAGTTAAAAGTTTATTCTGGGGATCTCCTCCGATTTTTCGATAATTTAATCCATAGATTGCAAGGTATTAAGAGGATTGCACAAGTTATTGGAGCACGGGAATTAGAAAGAGACATTTCACGATTAATTCAGCAAATTGAAAAACCATTTGTTTTTAATTGAAAAGTAAATATAAAAGATTAGAATATCATCGTGCGTATAAATAAATATAAGACGATATACCGAAATAGGAAATTTCTGTAAGATAGGTTTTTTAAAAGGTAAGAAGATAAGTAGGAAGTACGAATTAGTAAAAATATAATGGAATAGATGTGATGACCGACAAAATTCTATTATATTCGGTGTTCGATGACGAATTCGGACCAATGCCCGCATTTTATCTGCCGGCTGATACCAGTGAAGAGTTGATTATGAATGTTGCCGTCCAATCTTTAACATCATCGTTTTTTGGGGAATACCAGAAAGACCATGAAGGAAAAGCAATTATAGCTTTGTCACTCGCAAGTTTATCAATGTTTATTTATTATTTCGTCATTCCCACTAGCCAGGCAAGAGGAGGCACGAGACCCGCAGCCGTCTCAATACTTGTAGATAAGAAAGATGAAAAATTATTATATGATAATTCAGAATATTTAGAAAATCGAATAAAACAAATCATACCTGCCTTAAGAAGTGAAGATCCCTCAGTGAGCACTGTTGAATTGATGCGCCTTTTCGAAGATATTAAAAAAATAGATTATCAATTTACAAAACCCATTGAAACATTACCAATTAAATCACTATTTAAAATCATCAAAAAAGATAATTTAGTTAAACTCTTACATTGCATCATTTGTAATTTTCCTGTTGTAATCGTAGGGAAAGACCTTAAAACTGCAATGAATATTTGCAATTCACTCATCCCCCTCATTCCCCATAAGATCGTCGTAACTGAAACAATAACAGCGGACACGCTAGAAATACCTGCATTTGATATTTTAATGGTAGAAGAGCGTGAATGGAATAAAAATCCGCCCGTCTTTAAATCCTTATATCAATTACCAACATATTACATTGATAGAGGAAAATTTCAGAATTTAGAGAACGATTTCATTTTTGCGAAAACTTTACTCAAAAAAATTAAGAAAATGAAATCAGAAAATGAAATTCTGACTTTTATCCGAATTTCAATCTTAAAAATGGTTAAAAAATCAGAACAATTAGAAGAATTATTGGAAAAAGTAGAGAATAAAATTGATGTAGAAGTAGTTCTAGAACAACTGGACTTAAAAAACAAATTTTTAGATACACTATTTCTTTTATTAGGGAAAAAAGCAGCGCAATTAAGAAAAAAATTAGATACAAAAGAAGATCGTCTGAAGAAATTCCTTGCGCCCAAATAATATTCGAATAGTCTTCTCGTTACCTTAAGATTTCTTATATTTGTTGATTATTAAATTTGCACCTTTTATACCGCTATCGGCTGCGAGTTGAGTTCCAATACCGTGCGTATTGGTACCAGCGGTGTCACCTACCACGTATAATCCTTCGATAGGTAATTCTGAAGAAATTCGATAAGGCCCTGATTGTTCGGGAGTTAAAGCGGTAGTTTCTATAGGCCCAAATGCCTTCCCGGAAAGTTTTTGAAGGTCCAAAGGGGTGGTGATATCTACGAACAGTGTCTTATCTTCGATCTCCGGGTAAAACTTGAGAATTTCTTGGTAATAATAATCAGTCCAGTCTTTCCAATTTTTAGGGCGGGTTGGAGCAAGGGTTCCAAAGATAACGAGTTGGTGCCCTGGAGGGGCGAGATTTGGGTCGGCATTCGAGGGGATCATAGTCATGAACCCCGTGGCTTTTGGTGCGTTAGGATCCCGTTTATCGGCACCGAAGCTACTTAAATCACCATGATAGAGATTTACCCAAACAAAGTGGTCAATAATGGGTTCTCTGAGGGCAAATTTAAAAGTCGTAGCAGAATAAGAAGGGACCAGGGATTCAACCTGCTTAACATAATCCGTATCAAAATATTTTTTTCCAACCAAAGAACGAACTGTAGGCTTGATTCCAGCATTAGAAACCACAATGTTCGAGTAAATCGGCGCGCCATCGACTTCTACCCCAATGACTTTATCATTTTCAACAAGAATTTTAGATACTTTAGCCCTTGTACGAACTTCGCCTCCATATTTAGTCACTCCTTGAAGGAAAGCTCGCGGGACTGCAATTGCACCTCCAATAGGGTATGAAAGATCATCGGTAATGACCCATTCTTGAAGCCCTTGTATTAGTTCGGGAGCACTCGCCATCTTTGGAGCTAATCCAAACATTCCTCCAGCTAAAAAGGCGAGGAGAGATTTCACACCTTTACTTGGAGAGAATTGTGCTAAGAATTCTTCAAATGTTAATTTTTCCTCATGCATTTTTCGGAGTTTTTTCTTGGACGTTTGTAAAATCTTACCCATTATCTGCATTAATACTTTCATATCGTTTCCTTGGAAACCCATTCCTCCAAGATCTACTTGCTGAGGATCTTTGAATGTCGGTCCTTCAGATTTACTCAAAGCACTCGCACTCAGGGCAAGACGTGTATATCCCTTTTGTCCTAATGCCCGCATCCCCGTGCGATCTGTAATATTTACAAATTTAAGATTGTCCAATCCAATTTTTTTCATAATTTTTCCAAATCGGCCCTTGATTCCTGACGAAAAGACATGAATAGCAGAATCGATAATGAATCCTTCCTTTTCGTAAGAGGAGCACATTCCACCTACGCGCTCATTCTTTTCTAGAACTAAGGTCTTGAATCCCGCTTGACTGAGTAAAGCCGCGCAAGCAGATCCGCCGATCCCAGTTCCGATTACTATTACATCATAATCAGGTTTCATTTCAAAAGCACTTACTTTCGTTTATAGGCAACTAGCTATAACCGAAAAATAAGTAATAATAAAGTTTTTCATTTTAGATTTCGAATGGAAGCAGAGAAATCAACTATTGAATTTGAAAATCTAACTAAAATTACCTTAGTTAGTAAGAAAGATTTTTTAAACGAAAATTTCGTTTATTAACACAATACATAAGTGGATGAAAATCTGGTTATTATGGAACTAAAACAATCGTATAGACTGAAGTCGGACTTGAAACCATTTTTTAATCCAAAATCAGTTGTGATTTGTGGGGCAAGTAACGTTAGGGGGAAATTTGGCAATCAAATTATTCGCAATTTGAGAAATATTGGTTATAAAGGGAAGGTCTACCTTGTTAATCCCAACAGAGATGAAATTCTTGGGATTCCAACCTATAAAAGTATAAAGGATCTTCCAGAAATTCCTGAATTAGGTATTGTGGTGCTGAGTGCGAGTAAAGTTCTCAAAGCTGTTGAGATTTGTATTGATTTCGGGATCAAGAGCATAATGGTCGAGGCATCCTTCTTAGACACGCAAACCGAAATGGCACTCACTAATCTTGCTCGTGAAAATGATGTCCGTATTATAGGGTCAAATACGATTGGATTTATTAATTTCTCAGATAATTTTACAACATCTATAATCCCAGTTCGGTGCAATTTTAACGGATTTGGACGGATTAGCTATATTGCAGCATCAGGTGGATTAGCAGGAGGATGCGGATGGTGGAGTCCGAATCAAGAAATTGGATTTTCAAAAATTGCCCATCTTGGAAAAGCATGTGATGTGCAAAAACACGAAGTCTTGCAATATCTCATAGAAGATCCTGCAACGGAGGTAATTTTACTTCATCTTGTACGACTGGATAAAAATTTGTTGAAAGTAATTGCTAAATATCATACAGAAAAACCCATTCTATTTTTGAAAGCTAATCAATCCACACCTTGCACCATATTACAGGAATCGGGGGCTATTCCAGTTGAAACCTATCATGAATTATTCGAGATGGGAAAAGCCTTTCTCCGCGCACCATTACCACGAGGAAATAAGGTAGGGTTGATAGGGCCGAGTTCAGGTGCTCTCACGCTAATCACAACCAAATTACCTGTTTATGGTTTTGAATTGGGCGTTTTATCTGATGAAACTAAGCAAGAACTTCGCGCAAAAGTTCTACATCCCTATAATCAAGATCCAAATCCCAATCCTGTTGATTATTGGCCTCCACTTCGATTTGATGGAGTAGAAGTAGGGGAAAAATACGCCGCTGGAATCCGCGCCCTCTTAAAGGATGAGAACATCAATGCTGTAATTGTAGTCTTAGAAATTTTCAAGGAAATTGAATTCGATATCCCTACTTATTTTGGAACCTTGCAAGAAGAGTTCCCAGAGAAACCAATCGTGGTGGCGTGTATTCAAGTTGAACGACCATCGCTTGAGCGAATTACAAAAGGATTGGACAAGATAAATATGTTATATTACATTCAAGATGTAGAACGTGCTGTCAAAGCACTCTGGACCCTTTACTACTTCTATAAACTGAAGTTTCGCCAATAAACTTTTGCCAATAATTCTAAAATTCACTTAGAGGACGCAGTAATTGGACGTAAGTGCTAAGTACAAGCGAATTTTAATTGTATTCGGAATTTTTGTTATCGGATATGCAGCCATTATAGCAATTACTATCCCGCATCGCTGGTATCGGGAGGGAATCTTATTTTTTTTTTGAAAATAGTAGTTCAAAATTTCTTCTTGTTTTCTAAATAGTAGTTCAAATCTTCCTTTTTATGTTCTATGTAATTTTTTCTTAATTTTTTAAAAGTATTTAAAAGCTTCAGTAAGAGGACTGCAAGCGCCACATCGCACGCATCCAGCTTTATTTTTCCGAGGATCGATGCCATAGTCATGGAGCAATTGGGCGAGTTGTTTAAAAAGTGGGTTGAGGCGACTCGGGGGTGGGGTTGAGTGGGATTCCAAAAGAGAACCCGTTATAGGGCGAAAAGGCACGACATAAGGGATTACACCTAATTGTAAAAGGAGTTCAGAGCCTTTTAAAATACTGGTATCAGATTCTCCTAAACCGACTATAATATATGAATCGACTTGGCATTCTCCAAAGAGATTAACTGCGAATTTCCATGCCTTTATATATTTGTCAAGTGGAATTTGTATTTTTCCGGGGCACATTGTTTGTAATATATCACGATCAAAGGATTCATAATGAATTCCGACTGTAATAACTCCTGCATCATATAGATCTCCAAGATTTTCAATATTTTTGGGTGGCTCTAGTTGGACATGAATAGGAACATCATAATATTGCGTAATTTCGCGGACAATATCTACGTAGATACCGACGCCTTTGTCAGGGCGCGGGAGACTGCCGATTGTTAGTGTAACGTGTTGGCAAACACCTTCATCAATTGCCGCTCCTATGACCTCTCTCAATTGTGTTGGGGTTTTAACAGCAGTAGTGGTGCCAGATCGGAGAGATAATTCGATACCACAAAATTGGCAAGGAAGATTGTCCCTCCAATAAATGCATGATTGCACAACCGTTGAAGCAATGCAGTTAATTCCGTGGAGTAGCGCAATTTTTTTCATTGGAATACCATCGGAAGTGAGTTTTGAATAAAATTTTGGGATCGGAAGTAATTCTACATCTAAGGGAGAATTATTAAGGAAAACCTGCCCATGTTTGAGGGAATAAGGGGATTTCTTCGTAAATTCGGGCCATAAAGGGACATTTACGCAGGACCCATTTGTTAAGCGAAAAAATCGACCTCCTGCGGGACCTGCACCCTCTTTTCGGCCCTTAAATGCTCCAAACTCACTTCTCATCCCATAAGAGAGAAGTTCTATTTTCAATTCGGCAATCGTTTTAACCATAATGAAACACGTTTAAATTTCTGAAATTTTGTTCAAAAATCTTTTGATATTGGGGACCAATATTAATCTTAATGATTTGAAGGCTTATTTTCTTCTTTTAATTTTGAGTTTTTAAGTAAATTCTTTACCCATTGCAAATATTTTTGTAATGTGGGAAGGTCTTCCAGTAAAATCTTGTGAATTTCATTTAAATCTAATCGCCAGTAAATGTGGACTAAAACATTACGAAAACCAGCTAAATCGGCAAGATTAGATGCTAGATCTGAAGGAAGAAGATTAGCAGCTTCAAGGATTTCAAAACATTCTCTATAAGTTGTTGGACGAGTTAATTTAAATTCAGCAATTAAATGATTTGCGATATCGATGGCAGATTAAGTGGCAATTAATAATGCATGTAAAATCATATTTTGTTTATCTCGGTCTTTTAGAAATTCATCCAAAGGTATTTGTTGGTAACGTTTCCAATCAGCAATCGCTAGTTCTAATTCTTGGATATGATCAATAATTCCTTTCTGATCATACATTTAAGTTCGCTCCAAAATTATCCGCGAATGCCACAACAGTGTCTCGCGAAAATCAAGGTATAGATTAGTTATTGTCTTTTCATATGTGATGCGAAATTTTTCATTTCGACAAAAAAATAATAGCCCATCTTTTATCACGCCGAACTGAAAATGAGGGGGAGTAAAATTGAGTATTTTTACATCAATAGTCCATTTGTAATTCACGGCTTTTTCAAGTTTTGTACCTAAATGTAATGAATATTTTAACGCATTTGAAATATGATTTTTATTTTTTACTACAATTCCTACATCAATATCATGGAATTCATTATTTTGAATGAAAGAACCAAAAAGATACCCTAAATAAATTTCGTGCTCTCCGTGGATAGTTGATTTTAATAATGCGATTATTTCTTGTTTATAGGTACTTTTTACGTTCAAAATTTCACATCCTCTTTGATATAATTATTGTAGGTGGATATTTAAATTTTTAATAATCTATTTTTTTTGATTTTCTCCTTGGAAAATAAGAGGAGGTAAGTCCATCATGTAAGTGCATCAAAATAGTAGGACTTATAAGTAAGATTTTCTTACTTTATAGTATGAATGTTGGAAAAATAGGTAAGAAAGGGCAAATTGTCATACCGAAAGAGATTCGAGAAAAATATAATATCAAACCTGGAGACATAATAATTTTCAAAATTCAAGATGGAAAATTAATATTAGAAAAAATTCAAGAGAAAATGAAAGATATCTTGAAGGCTAGTGAGCCTATTGAATCAAGCTTAGAATTTCAAAAGAGATTGCGTGATGAGTGGGAATGAAGGTATGTCTAGATACCAATATATTTATTTCAGTAAAAAATAAAGAAACTGATTCCTCTTATTGTGAACTCATTCTTGATGCAATTGATGAAAATCAAATACAAGCGGCAATATCCACTATAGTTCTTGCAGAAGTTCTGGTTGGCTTTTATCAAAATAAGGAAATCCATGAAGCAGAACAATTTCTAAATCATGCCATATCAAAATATCAAATTATTCCCGTCAATGTTGAAATTTCAAATAAGGCGGCATTACTTCGAGGAACTCAGCAAATTAAACTCCCTGATGCCTTGATTTCAGCAACGGCTACATATATTAAGGCTGATTTCCTAATTACAAAAGATTTTCCCTTAATAAAAAGAATAAAATATCAAATAATAACACCTCAAAAATTTACAGAAGACTATTTAGTCTAAATTTTAAAAGTCTAATTTTTTTAATTTTCACCTCAGGAAAAAAAGAAGATGCTATATTAAAGTAAAGAAAAGACAATTGATTGCATAGGAATCTGGAGTATAGATAAGAGGAAATAGGTTAAGGCTACACCTACTGGAATGCCAATATTATCGGAGATGGGGATTTTTGGGGTAATAGCATCAATTACAAAGAAGACGATCGTTGCACATATGCCCCAGATAGGTCCAACGATGAGAATGGTAACAATGAGACATACGATAAATCCTCCAATAGAACCTTCCCAAGATTTGGTAGGATTGAAGCTCAATTTGTGACGTCCATATTTACGTCCAAAAAGGCTGGCGGCAGTGTCAGCGAAACATAAAATTCCAATAATCGAGAATAAAGGGAGAGGATAGATAAAGGTTGCCGCAAAGACCATGCCAATAGTAAAATACACATAAGAAGCGACAGTATCCTTCTCTTTTTCTCGAATACCAAAAGACGCGAGTTTTCTTAACGGGAAATAGAACCATTTTAAAAGACGGGCTCCTTCATTCATCACAAAAATTGTTGTTAGTAGGATAAACAACATAAAGATCACACTCTGGCCAAAATTAAATTGGATATTCCACATACCTAAGCCATCAAGGCGCCCCCAGTAGTTATGATACGTTTCTTCGACGCCTGGGAGATCTGACCCTTGTAAATAAAGGGATTCGATAATGAGATATCCAATAAGTAATAGGGCAATAATTCCGAAGAAAAGGATGATATGGAAGATTTTCCGAAAAATTTCATGGCGGAGGTTATCGCGCGTGGAAAAATCAATTTCTGAGTGGGATGGGGAACTTTTACGGCGATCAAGAAGGTATTGAATTACATTAAAAATTCCAAACAGCAGGAAAACAATACCCGCAGTAAGTGTCACAATAAATCCATACAAAAAGTCGAAAATAATAAAATTCATAACAACAATGAAACTAAAAATTAAGGCAAATACGCATAAACATAAACTATAAAAAGATTCAGCATGGTGTAAGCGGTATGAACGGCGTGTTTGCGCTATCGAAATCCCAATATTGAAAAGAAAAGTCACAATTGTTAAAAAAATACCAAGAAAAACGATAACATCGGTCATGGTAACGCACCAAAATCTAGAAATCGAAAGTGGATTTCTGCTTCATGTCATAATTCACCTTAAAAAGAATATTTAATCTATCGGTTTCATACTCAAACTTTTATAGCAATGAATCACAAATTAATCTCACCGTATAACAAAGTGATAAAAATGCGGAAATGGTTAGGAAAATCAAGAGGAACGACGCCTTTGAAGCAGAGTAAGCTCATTGAGAAGGAAAAGAATGTTATCAAGGTTATATATGAAGCAAAAGGACTATGGAATGTTGAAGTGCGACAAACAGCGGATCTTGTTTTCAATGAATTGCAAATACCCAACGCGGGTCAGAATCTTGAGCCAGGGGAGCCATCACTCCCTCAGGAAGGCTTATATGTTGCAATTCCTGATGATGCAACAGTCACTGAGATAAGAGTAGGAAAGACAAAGAAGAAAACGTATAAACTTGACTATAAAGTAAAGCCAGCCCCCGAACCGACAACAGATCCGAGTGGTATGCCAGAAATAAATCCAAAAAAGGAAATATATGAGAGTGATAATGCATATCCAGGGGTGCTTTTTAAAAATTTGGGGGTTAAACAGCTAGGAGATGTCAAGGTAATTCATTTAATGATGTATCCAGTTCAATATTACCCTCTTTCTAATAAGATTGATCTATACCGGAAAATAGAATTAGAGATTGAATATGAATTAGGAGTCGAGAAAGCACCACCCTTACGGGGTGTCCCGGAAAGAAGTAAAAGGCGTATTCCTGCAGGATATGATGATCAAATTTTAAACATCGAGAATATATAAATAGAAAATTAAAAAGAAAAAATGGGATGAAAATGGCTGAATGGTTTAGTTTTCGAGCTTTTAAAGAAAAAAGAAAGTTGAGAGGGGCTAAAGAGATAGGCATACCTCCTCAGAAGCAATTACAGAAGGATTTTAAAGACGAAAAAGGAGCATATGAATTAAAAATAACATATACACCCGAAGGTATGTGGTATAAAGAAATTGTCGCAAAAATTCAGCAGAAAGACACCAAAGTATATACCCTAGAGATGCCAGAATCCGGTGTAATTCTAGAACCAGGCGAACCAATGCTACCAATTGAAGGATTATTTGTAGCATTGCCTTCAGGGGCAGAATTATTAGATATTAAAGTCGTCGATAGTGAGAGTTTCGAATTCCCTGGTGAATTGAATATCATTCCAGCACCAGAACCAACGTTGGACGGTGGTTTTGAATATGACTGGAAAGAGCCTGAATATAAACCAAAAGATCAGATTTATAAAAAGGATGAGGAGTACCCCAAAGAACTGTTTAAAGTCATATCAACAAATTTTGTAGGAAGTGTAAAAGTTCTCCATCTTATGATGTATCCATTGCATTACAAGCCAAAGTCTAAAAAGTTAATCGTATATAATCAAATTAATTTAATTATCGAATATACCCCAGGCCTAGGAATTGCAGAGTTGAGAGGAGTAGCGCCCGAAAAACCGAGTGAAGCAAAGGAAATCCAGCCTGTAGCACCAATCGCTCAGAAAATACTGGCAGAATACAAAGATCAAGTATTAAACTTAGAGTCAATCGAAGATCTTCGGACACTTGGTGATGGAGGCACTCGGAGAATCGCGATCCCAATTAATAGGGGGGAATTATGTAAAACTTCTAATAAGGGACAATATCTTATTATTACTTCTGAGAATTTAGTTCAAGTATTGAAACCATTGGCAGAGAGTAAAGAACAACGAGGTATGACAACGAAAATTGTAACTGATATTGAAATTTATAATGAATTTAAAAGTGAAAATAAGGAAAATTTTAAAGCTATTCGTGATTTTATCTTATTTGCATATGATTATTGGGAAGAGCCACCGGAATATGTTCTGTTAGTAGGCGAGGTCGGAAAAATTCCAACACGTCAAGATCCCACTTTTAACTGCCCCAGCGATTGGTATTATTCAAATTTGATAGGAGATATTGGACCAGATATATCCCTTGGGCGAATTGCTATCAATGATCCAAAGAAATTGAAAAGATATATTAATAAAATCTTGGAGTATGAAAAAAATAATAGAGGTACTTGGATAAATCGTGTGCTCTTAACTGCTTATGAACGAGATGATTATATAAGCTGTTGTGACGATATCGCAGAAATTCTAAAAGGAGTAAAAAAGAAAGGCTTCCGAATAATCAAGAGATATGGCGGAGAATCTACAAAAGAAGAAGTTATCGATGAATTAGAGAAAGGATGCGGGATCGTTAACTACCGAGGACATGGAAGCGAGTGGGAATGGCAATCCTCAAATGGCCTTGATGTCAATGATGTCAGGAAATTAAAAAACAATGGGAAATTTCCAATTGTATTTTCGATATGTTGTCTTAATAATGCAATAGATGTTAGTGGCGAATGTTTTGGAGAAGCATTTGTAGAAGCAGCAAATGGTGCAGTCGCATTTCTCGGTGCAAGTCGCCCCAGTTATACACAGCCAAATCATCATTTTGACCGTTTTATTTTCCGGGCGATTGTCGATAAAAAACTTCGCGTTGTCGGAAAGATTTTCAATTATGCTACAATACAACTTTATAGAAACTTTCCGGATGATTATACGAAAGAAAATATTGCCATGTATCTCCTCCTTGGTGATCCATCCCTTAGAATTAAGTTTCCTAATTAACTCCCCTTTTTTTGAATACTTTTAGTCCATTTCAGAAAATTTTGATCCATAGTTTAATAACGTTAATATAAACTAGTTTTATCCGTTTTTTAAACTAAATATCAATAGCTTTAGGAGGTAACATAAATGAGATTAAAGGATAGAGTAGCCGTGATCACTGGAGGTGCAAAGGGCATTGGTAAGGCTACAGCCATAAAATTTGCGAAAGAAGGTGCAGATGTTGCGATATTGGACGTGTTAATTGATCTCGCCAATGAAACTGTTGAGGAAGTAAAAAAGTTAGGAAGGAAAGCGAAAGCTTATAAAGTAGATGTTGGCAATTATAGCCAAGTAGAACAAGTAGGAAAAGAAATACTCAAAGATTTTGGAACTGTGGATATCTTGGTCAATAATGCGGGAATTACGCGTGATAAATTGTTATTAAAAATGACAGAAGACGATTGGGATGAAGTTCTCCAGACGAATTTAAAAGGTGTCTTCAATTGTTGTAAAGTCTTCGCTCCAATTATGCGAGAGAAAAAATATGGTAGAATCATTAATTTAAGCTCCGTTACAGGAAAGGCGGGAAATATAGGGCAAACCAATTATTCTGCCAGTAAAGCTGGAATAGTGGGGCTTACAAAGACGTTGGCAAAAGAATTACCTTTCGGTGGTTGTGAAATTACGGTGAATGCAGTTCAGCCTGGAATGATTTGGACTGATATGTTAAAAGCAGTACCTGAAAAGATTTTAAATAAATTTTTGAGCGAAACACCGTTAGGAAGAGTGGGGCAACCTGAGGAAGTTGCCAATGTTATCGCTTTTCTTGCTTCTGAAGAAGCCAGTTATGTTACAGGTGCCGTAATCTTAATCAGCGGAGGAAAAGATATTTAATCCTTTTTTTTTCTTATTTTTAAATTACAAGGAAATTTAGAAGGAAAATATATGTCTGAAAATGATGAGATAAAGCAAATCCTTAAGAAACTGATATCGGTACTATCTACAATGTCAGAAACATTACAAACGGTAGAGAATAAAATAAATCTATCAAATAGGCAGATAGCCCTTCTAAGTAAACAAGTAGAGGCGATTGCCTCAAAAATAAAGGAGTTAGATGTCGATATTGAGGAAGAATTTTTAAAGTTAGGGAAAGTACCCCATGCTTCTCAGATAGAAGGGGGAGTCCAGTCCGAATTGAAGAAGATAGAAAATGAGTTAGAAAGTATTCCTGATGAATTGTTAGATGACGAATTGAAACAATTATTAAAGGAAGAAAATTCCAAAGAGAAAGGAAAATCCACCAAAAAATAAAAATTGTAGCCTAAATATTTCCTGTAATTTTTAAATAATTGGAATAACGGACTAAATGGGATAAAGCTTGTGCAGCTGCCATAATACTAGAGAATATCGGTATTTTGGCATCAATAAATAATTTTCGATCCCAGATACGCCGTGTTTCATGAGCAATTGGTGGGAATGCGACCAAAACTGGTTTGCCAGCACGCCGAATTTTCTTTAAAAGACGCAGAACGGTGTCATAGAATAACTGTGTATAACCTTCAGCTCCATGTTGCTCAGGAGTATAGATATAATGATTGGCGATCTCTATAATAATAGAATCAATGTTTTCATCTTTGCCGAGTGTTTCAATCGCAGTTCTGAGTGCTTGGATATTGAAGAAACTGGCGGCTAAATCTAAGGGATTTGCAACAGATGTTCCAACATCTTGGACGACCGTTTGAAGTGTGGCGATAGATTCAGATGTTAATTTAGGAATAGAAAGTCCTAGCTTTACACAGATATCTGTATTAACCACTGAAACGCCTCCAGAAACAGAGAGTAAGCCGATCCGGTTCCCTTTTGGTAGATGCCGATAATTAAAATCAAATGCAAGTAATGTATCAACCAATTCTTCGAATGAATTCACGGGAATTGCACCTGTTTGGTGAAATAGGGAATTCCAAAGTTGGTTTGACCCAGCTAAAGATCCAGTATGAGATAATGCAGCGCGTGCGCCAACATCTGTTTGACCTCCTCGCAGAATAATGACAGGTTTTTCAACAGTTACTTTTTTAAGAAGCTTCATGAATTCAGGACCTTTCTTTATGCCTTCTAGATACATTCCAATGATTCGTGTTTTCCGATCTTGTGCCAAATATTCTAATAGCTCCACGGGTTTAATATCAGCCGCATTTCCGAAAGAAATGATTTTTGAAAAAAACATTTTGAGAACTTTGCCCCGAAGTCCCATGTTAATGGCTAGACCGCCACTCTGTGAAATAAATCCTATATGCCCACTTTGACGGGCAAAATCTGGTCTGAAAGAAAGTCCTGATTCGGGACAATAAATTCCAACACAATTCGGACCTAGAATCCGAATATTACTTTTAGTAGATTCTTTTAATTCAATTAATTCGCGCTCAAGCCGTTTACCTTCTTCAGTCCCCAGCTCAGAAAAACCCGAAGTGAAGATTGTTACTAATTTTACACCTTTTAGAATACATTCTTTAAGAACACCATGAACGTATTTTGCAGGAACCGCAATTATCACATTATCGATATCATAGGGAACGTTAGCGATTTTATCGTAAAAAGTTAAGCCCAAAGCACTTTGATATTTAGGATTTATTGGATAAATTCGACCATGATAATCGAGACTAATAAGATTTCGGAGCCAGAACCAATCATTGCTATGACTTGCACCAACGATCGCAATGGACTTAGGATAAAAAAATTTTTCAAAAGGATGTTGTGTTTTCTCTGATGTCATTTTTATTTCTTCCAAAAGGACTATTTAGAGCTTTGCGGAGGCGGTCGGGTAAAAATCCGATATTTATCGCCATTCTGTAACTCTGTGATTACTCGTTTTTCAATAATAGTGATTGGGTCGGGGATTCTTACACGTTCTGAAAGGTCTTTGAAGTCTTTAAAGGGTTGTTTTTTTCGTTCATTGATAATATCCCACATGATCTTTTTTCCAATACCTGGAAGTAATTCTAACTGATGCATTCGAGTAGTTAAAGGGCGAGCTTCATTAAAAAATTGAACATATCGGTCCTGATTTGTTTTGATGATTTCTCGAATAACTTCAGAAAGCTCAAATTTCGCAGAAGCTGTTAGGTCATCGTAAGTAATTCGTCCTTTCACGTGATCTACTACACTGCGAGGCCCCTTTCCAATAAAAATCTTTTCACGAATCCCAACTTGAACATTCTTCTTGGGAATAATCTCTAATAAGGTAAAGAAGGTCGCACCAACCACTTGAAGAAGGGGTTGTCGGGCATAGAGGGGTTTTTTATCATCGGGGTGCCCTTTTGGCATATAGTGTAAGACATAAGCAAATTCTTCATATTTCTTTTTGCTTTGTTCGGATAATTTGGGACTCTCCCTTCTATTATTCTGATAAGGACGTTTTCTTCTCTCTCGGACCATCTTTTATTCACCTAAATAGAAAAAATATTTTAGAAGCCTACACCGCCTTTCTACTTTTGATTTAAAATAAGTAGTATGCTAAGATATCCAAATTATAAACATACCACCCCTCTTTTCGACACACCTATCACTATCAAGTTGAACTATCCGATTGAAATCATTTATTTGCACTATCATGAAACATCACTTCGGAATTGTATGATTATCAATCCATGATTCTAATTAAAGATTCTGTATTTGACCAAAATAAAAACAAAATGTAGTCAGCTGTAAAGATTCTACTCCGATTTTTCGACATACGACCTAATCAAATCGATAATGTCTTGTTTCTGTTCTTCTGTCAATTTTACCGGTTCTTTGTCCAATATTATATTTAGTTCGGTAGGGAGAGTGGGAGGATGGTATAAATTCACGAGCTGAATAGCCGTCTTTTCAGATAAATTAAACCGATTCATAAGTTCCTCTTTTAAGTTAAGAGCATCTTCAAGAGAGTATCTGCAAAATTTATTAACATAATCAAGTGTAACTTGCTGCACATAAGATAACTCGGTGTCAGATTCCATTTCTCTTTTAAGAAGTATTTCTCTTACCTCTGCTAAAGTAATAGGTTTTTCCTCATAAATATCCTTAGGCATAGTATTCACCCTATACTAAATTAAAATTTAATAATGATTTCTTTTTACTGTTCGGATCGAAAGCGCATGTGTTCAGGACGGGAAATAACGTAAAAATCTTTCTTCCCGATCCTCAACTTTATAACATAAGCCCTCCCACGCTGTTCTACAATAGTACCTGTCCTCCCATGGAATTTATAATGAGGTTGTCCTTTTTGGATACTCGGATCAATAATAATGTCAACTTTATTACCAACTTTATAAGGTTGGAGATATTTCCCCAACGATGGAAGACCTCTTTGGCGCACTTTTTTGCGGAAAATATTCCTGCAATGCCTTGTTTTATATCCATGGCTTTTCCGAACCACTTTAATCGCCTCGCGAGTGTTATTTTTATAAAGATTGATACTAATAAAAATTTGATCCTTTCTGATGATATAAACTATGCCAAACTTGGACACTCGGGGATGTCCAAGTACATTTTTGATGTGCAGCACCTTTCTCTATGACTAACCGAATTTCATCTCCTTAAATTTAACGGTTTCTTATCTACCATATTAACAACCAATGAAGTTTTTAGCACTTAAATTCAATTTTCCATTTACCATAGGGAGGGATTACCTAAGAAAGTTTATATTATACTTTGAAAATTGATAAATTACGATAAGCGAGAATTATAACTAAAAATTGTTGTGTCTTATAATTGAATGATATTATTTTTATAAAAAAAGAAGTGCATCTTACGTGAGTGATATAAAATATTGGCGTTTATGAAGATCATAGAGAAGAGCTAGAAGTTTATCGGGAGATTTTTTCAATTTTGTTTTTAAGATCTCTAACAAGTCAGGAATGAGAAAACACTCTTTTTCGAGACAAACTTCTTTAGCGATTTCAAGGATTTTTTGTTCGAGTTCGGTGAGTTCTTCGGGATTTTCACCTTCCCACATGACGACCATAGGATAAATGAGCGCAATCGAAAAACAATCATCTACAAGTTCGACTGCTGTTTGAAATTTACTTAGATCTCCGTTCCATTCCATTAAAGTACCAGCAAATTTATTCTCAAAACGCTTAACGAAAACGGTCAAGGCATCTTCTAAGAAAGATGAAGGGTTTTCACGACACATAACAATTCCACGAACATATCTACCTTCATGAATCAAAATTCGATATTTTTCATATTCAAGGCGGCGCAGTTTCCCTTTGGCACCTACCTTGGAACCTACGATATTGATAGCTTCCAATAAACCACTAAGGAGAGTCGGGTCGAGATAATCATAACCGAAATTTTGGGAAAATATCGCGATACCGCTTTGTTTATAAATTACGAGAATATGCGCGAGATTTGAGAGGTCGCCAATTTGGGATTTTATTTGATCCGCGCTAAATCGCCTTATTTCCCGGCCGCGGAGATATTTTAAATAAACAATTATAAAGATTAAGATAGCTATAATAGCGATTCCAATTCCGAGGAAAAATGCTATTTGAATAGTTGCTCAAACTCCTATTAATTGATGAAAAGTATTTATTAATTGACAATTTATCTATGAATTTTAGTCCTCAAAAATTTAACTAGAAAGCTGAAATTTTAAATTCTAATATAATTTTAAATACACAAACAGAAGAATTGTTGAGAAAAAATTGAATGGGATAGCGTCGTTATCGGATGAAGATATTTCAAGGATTGTTAAATCTGCGCACGAGATGTTGGATCAATATAATTTGTGCGACAGTTGTTTAGGGCGCCAGTTTGCTTTTCTAGGACGGAATATTACTAATTCAGAGAGGGGAAGGGCTCTAAAGCTATATCTTACCCTTGTAGCGAGTGAGTTAATCGAGGAAGGGCATAAAACAGAAGGAATTGCTCTGTTAAAGACAGTTGCAACCCATGGAAACTTTTCAGGTGCCGTTGCAACCTTAAAAAAACTTGGAATCAATGTTGATCCCGTTCAAGCCTGCTACATTTGTGAGGGATTTATGGAAAAAATAGGGACTTTTGCCGAATTAATCACAAAAAAATTAAATAATTGGGAATATCGAACGTTTTTGATTGGATCAAGGATTCCTGAAATTGTTATTGATAGGGAAGATGTGTTAAGAGCTAAATTTAACATAAAATATGGGGAATCCATAAAGGCTGAATTAAATCGGGAAATTGGGAAACGGATTACTGGGCTAGAGAAAGAAGTAAATTTTGAATCTCCGGATATTCTTGCGATAATAAATCCAATCACGCAGGATATTGAAATGCATATAAACCCTCTCTTTATTTTTGGACGATATCGAAAATTAAAGCGAGGAATCTCTCAGACGCGGTGGATTTGCTGGAATTGTGAGGGACGCGGATGTGATGAATGTGAGGGAAAAGGCTTACGGTATGAACATTCCGTAGAAGCATTCATTGCAGAACCTATTTTAAAAGTAGCGGAGGGAGTAGAATACAAATTTCATGGAGCAGGTCGGGAAGATATTGATGCAAGAATGTTAGGAACAGGACGCCCTTTTGTAGTTGAGATTAAGGAGCCTAAGAAACGATTTATTGATTTAAAATGGATACAAGAAAAAATAAATGAATTAGCTCAAGGAAATGTTGAAGTTTTAGATTTACAATATTCAGATCGGGCGACTATTCGTAATATTAAAGCACTCGCACAAATTACAGAGAAAACTTATAGAATTATTGTAGAAACTAAAGATCCAGTTACTCTAGAAACTATCAAACACGCGGATGAAGTTCTTTCAGGTGCAGTCATTCAGCAAAGAACCCCAAAGCGAGTTGTGCATCGTCGTGCGGATAAACTTCGAATCAAAAAGGTCTATGAATTTAAGACCACGCCAATTGGAGAAACTAAATTAGAAATAATTGTAAGATGTCAAGGTGGCTGTTATGTGAAAGAACTTTGTACTGGTGATGATGGACGTACACAACCGAATTTAAGTGACCTTCTCAAAACGCAAGTATCAGTTATAGAATTGGATGTATTACATGTTGCATAAAACATATTTCTTGAAGAAAAAATTAGTAATTGTTAGTTGAGGGAAGAGCTATAAACATTTCACGTAATCAATTGTTAGCTGATATTAAGAGAATTCTTAAACGTTATAATTTGCGCGCATTTAAAAAGTATTCTCAAAATTTTGTGATTGATCCAAAATTAATTGCCTGGCATATTCAATATTCCGATCTAAATGAGGGGGATAGAGTTGTTGAAATTGGTGCAGGATTGGGGACTTTAACAAAGTATTTAGCGGAAAAAGCGGAAAAAGTATATGCTATTGAATTTGACTCCAAATTAATTCAAGTTCTTCAGGAAGAATTAGCATCGTATAATAATATTGAAATTATATTGGGAGACATTTTGAAATTAAATAGTGAAATATTTGAAGGGACAAAAATAATTTCGAATCCACCGTATAAAATCTCATCTCCATTGACATTTAAAATTATCCAATCAGCATATATCCTTTCAGTATTGACTTATCAAAAAGAATTTGCTGAGCGAATGGTGGCAGTACCAGGAACGAAAAAGTATGGACGTATTACAGTTGGGGTCCAATATTATGCAAAGGTAGAATATCTAAAACCAATTCCAAAATCCTTTTTTTATCCAATGCCTAAAGTAGATTCTGCTCTTATTCGCCTAACTCCTATTAAACCTCCCTTTGAGTTGGATGATGAAAATGACTTCTTCGATTTTGTGCGACATCTTTTTTCGTTCCGAAATAAAAGCGTAAAGCGCGCAGTTAGTCTTTATCTGAAACACCATGAATTCACGGGTATTCCAGAGGAAAAAATTAAACAGATGGAGTTAACGAATCAACGCATTTTTCGTTTATCATTACAACAATTTTATGAGTTATATCAGATAATACGAGGATTAAAAGGAATATAGCAATGAATAGGATCTTAGAATATCGTGGATTACGATTAGAGATTCCAGAAAACGTATATTTTCCCAGTGATGATACGTATCTTTTAATTGAAAACTTGATAGTGAAATCAGGAGATCGAGTCTTAGAAATTGGAACAGGAAGCGGACTTGTGGCACTAATTGCCGCGAAAACTGCCGAAAAAGTTATAGCAACAGATATTTCACCAATTGCTGTTAAATGTGCTGAGAAAAATATACAAATGAACCATTTATCAAATAAAGTTGAAGTTCGAGAGGGAAATTTGTTTGATCCAGTGGTTGAAGGAGAAAAATTCGACCTTATCCTTTTTAATCCGCCATATCTACCTGAACCAGAGAAAACTACCTCCTCAAGGAAAGATTGGCTGGAAATAGCATGGGATGGAGGAAAAAATGGACGAAACCTAATTGATCCATTTATCAAAAAATGCAGCAATTTTCTAAAACAAGGTGGACTCGTTCAGCTAGTCCAATCGAGCTTTTCTGATATTCCCAAAACTTGCCAGAATTTCCGAAAATGCGGATTACAAGTAGAAATAGTAGCAAAAAGGTCTTTCTTTTTTGAGAAGATAGTCATTATCAACGCAAGGAAAAAATAACAAGGAAGGATATAGCATATTAATAGGCAGGAGGAGATGACCAATCGGGCCAAGTAGATTCATATTCTACATCTTCTTCATCGAGTTCTTCAGCCCTTCGTTCGCGAAGCCAATAATAAATATAAATAGCACCAACTACAACCATGCCAACGATACTAACAACGAATAGAATCTGAAAAAGATCCCATGTTTGAAATTTTTCAGTTAGAGTTAGGGAAACGTTAGAAACAATGACAAATTCTTGGGGATCATGAGTAAAAGTAGAAATCCCGACAATAAGATAATAGGTCCCGTTGGGCGCAAAGTATGAAATCTGTTCGACATTATCAACCTTGTTAGTGGAGGAAGCTAAGGGAATACCATCTGCATTTGTTAAGTACATGTCAATATCAGCGAGTTGGTAAGATGTAATATGTGTATAGTTAGTTGTTGCATACCGATTCCAGACCAACGTAACATTAATTGCTTGAGGGGAGGTTAATACTATTCGATACTTACAGATTCCGTACGGGCGACTGAGATTCTCCACCTCGAGATGTCCTGATTGGATGAAATTCCAAGTTGCACCCATATCTACAGCTCCATAGCCATATGCATAGTCATAGCCTGGGGTTCCCAGATCGTAAGAAGTATGAATAAGGATAGCCTTTACCGCTAAGGCATACCACCAAGGATCGAGGGATGCGTAGTTTATCGAAAGGTATTGCCATAAGAGGGCTGCAGCACCTGTAACATGCGGAGCTGCCATACTGGTTCCGCTTTTTAAGACAAAATCATCAGATGATTCCCAATTGGAGTTGCAGGATTTGATATTCGTGCCTGGAGCCGCGAGATCTGGCTTCTTTCGGCCGTCTAATGTAGGACCACGACTACTTGAGTCAAAAATGGACCATGCAGAGGGATTAGGATCATTGTTATCTTTAAAATTTGCAACAGAAATGCAATTCATCGAATCACCAGGAATTTCTAATGAAGAGCTACTAGGACCAGAGTTACCAGCTGCATTAACCCAAACGATACCATATTCGGAAACAATTGCATCAACAAAGCGTGACAAAACGGATTCACCATCTGCATTATCAGGGGTCCCTGCGGATAAATTGATTATATCGACACCTGGCCCGCTTCCATTTAATAGCCATTCAACACCCTCAAAAAGATCAGTAGAATATCCAGATCCAGCAGAATTCATTATTTTAACATTGACTAGGCTAACCCCAGATGCAATTCCATGAAAAATACTATTATTACTTGCGATTATCCCAGCAACATGTGTCCCGTGTCCGTTGGTATCATCGGGAGTTCCTCCAATGAAAGTTTCTTCAGCTATAACGCGTCCAACTAAATTCGGATGATTTTTATCAATACCAGTATCACAAACGGCAACGATGACACCTGATCCATCATAAGTATAATTCCAGCCTGGAGATGTGGTATTCAACACAATTTGTTGGCTATGATCTAATTGGATTTGTAGTCGATAGTCGGGCTCTATTCGGGCAATTTGAGATAATTCTGCCAATTTTGGTAAATTTTCGAGCGTGATTTCTACGAAGAGTGCATTTAAAATAACTGAATGCCCTTTAATTTTCCCACCTAGTAGCAGGATAGGAGTAGTTAATGCCTTCTGTTGGGGCTCAACTCGTTTTTTCGTTTCTGCGTATAACAATTTTCTAAAAGCATTTCTATCTTGACACGAAGTATCATGTTTAATTTGGGTTACCACTTCTTTTGTAACTTGATCCTTTAAAAGAACGATACAAGAAACCGTTTGACCTAAATTTCCTGTTTTTAAGAGTTGTTGAAAATAAGGTGAAAGTTTTTGCTGATTCATATTCCCATTCTGAGCAGATTCGGGAATTAAAATGGAATTATCAGGTGGCAAATTTTGAATAGGAAGAAAAGATGAAATAGTAGCATCATTGATAGAAACAGTAAAGGAAAAGAAAGGTAGAAGAAAAATTACAGCAATTAAAAAGGTCTTAACTCTTTTCCGTCTTATTTTATCCATAGACTTCATCTTCATATTTGTTAGTTCTTACAGTCTATATTTATCTTATGAAATTGAAAATACAACCGCACACAGGTACAAAAGTCTATTGCCTAAGAACCAAGATTAAGCAATCATTAACGTTATGCGTCTAAGAATTTTTTAGAAAATCAAATTCCTAAATAGAGGTTAGTAAAGTTTATTTGAGGTTCCTCACATCTATAAAATAACAATCCTAAAAAAGAGAATACAACTGCAAATTAGAGGATATATTCACAATATGGGTAATATATAACGCGAAAGCAGGTGTTGAGTAAAGAATATATAAAGGAGATTGAAAAACCGCAATGGGCTTCGCAAAATTCGGCAAAAGTTTTCGAATTTTTTCATTTTCTGTGAAGATGGCATTACGCAGTATGAGATATCGGTCATTCAGAACATTTTTGACCGTTCTTGGTATTACAATTGGGATAATGACTTTTGTTGCATTAATGAGTATAGGCGTCGGGATGCAAATTCAAATTACGTCTATAATTAATCAAATGATGGGGGCAGGGATCATTGTTTCATCTCAACTCACGTCTTCACGTCCATCTGTTCCATCCGAAGTGGGAAACTTAATTATGGACATTGAGGGAGTAAATGATACGGTGGGAGTAATTGAGGATTTCGTTATGATTCAGGGAGAGTATTTGAATTTGGCAGGAATTAACCCTTCAAAACTTGAAGTTAGGTTCGGTGTAACGATTATTGAAGGACATGATCTCACGTGGGCACTTGACCACGGAATAAAGAGGCCAGTCCTTATAGATGAATCAGCGGCAAATTTATTAGGGTACCACATTAATGATACTTTAATTGTTTCTAGCATGATGACCAGCACAATTATGGAATTTACAATTGTCGGTATCACATCTGCATTCCAAATTGATATTTCATTTATTATGGCAGGTTTTGCTTATACCACATTAGAAATTATGCAGGAGATAATGGCGACGGATAATGTTCAATACTATCTTGTGACAATTAAGGAGGGAGCAGATATGACGGCAATCGCTGAGGCAATTCGGGAAACATGGCCTCAAGCGGAAGTGATTACCAGCGAAGAGATCCTTGCAATGTCTGAACAAATTTTAAATCTCATCTTTGCGGTATTAATCGCTATAGGAAGTATCAGTTTATTAGTTGGAGCTTTAATGATCACTAATACAACAATGATGTCCGTACTCGAACGAACGCGAGAAATTGGGATTATAAAATCAATAGGAGGAAAACGGAGCCATGTACTCACAATTTTTATGACAGAATCAGTTTTTGTGGCACTCATTGGAGGGATTTTAGGATGTATTCTATCAGTTGTTAATGTTTTGGGGCTTACAGGGATAGTTTCGGCGATGTATGGATTTCCATTAGCTTACAGCCTCCAACCTTGGATTTTTATGGTCGGAATAGGAATGGCAACGGGTATCGGAGCTGCTGCTGGAGCGTTTCCGTCCTATCGAGCGGCTTCAGTTAAGCCGGTAGAGGCTTTACGTTACGAATAATCCGTTTTTTCTCTTTCTTTATTGAAAAACTTTAACGAATAGCATCCTTTTGAATGCTCAAATAAACCTCTATGAGAACGAATATGGTTTATAGAATCTATAATGATGCAAAGCCCCCCCATCCCGATATAGAACCAAAAAAGGATCCAAAACCATCCTATATCTTTTGTGATTCCCCATCCGATTACTCCTGCGAGAGGTGCAATGATAAAGATGGTAATAATACCTAGAAACCATGTGTGAAGCCATTTATTATGCATAATTATTTTTATTTCTTAAGAGCTTAATAAAATTTAAGAAGAGATTTTTAAATCAAAACAAATATCGACGGTGAATTTGTGCCCACGAATCTCTCTCCTGAAGCAGTTGCGGCTAGACAAAGGTATATGCAAGCGAGCTCTCTCGAGGAACAGATAAAAACCTTGCGAGAGTATATTGCGCTCGTTCCTAAACATAAAGGAACAGAGAATTTATTGTATAATCTTAAAAAACGGTTATCGAAATTACAATATGAGCTCGAAAAAAAACTAGAAAAGGTGAAGAAAGGTCGAAGTTCCAGCGTCTCACCTTTTAGTATTAAAAAAGAAGGGGCGGGGCAGATAGTTATTATAGGGGCTACAAATGCAGGAAAAAGTTCGTTATTGAAGGCATTAACTGGTGTGGATGTAGAAATTGCGGCTTACAATTTCACCACTAAACTACCTGCATTAGGAATGATGAAATATGAGGATATCCTTATCCAGATGATTGAGCTTCCTGCAATTTTCGAAAATATGAATGTAAAGCAAGGAAATGGACGCCAAATATTGAGTGCGATACGTAATTCGGATGCTATTTTAATCCTTATTGATATTTCAATCGATCCGATTTCTCAGATGGAATTAATTCTCCGAGAGTTAGAATCTGCAAACATTCGCCTAAATATGCCTAAACTTCCCGTAGTTATCGAGAAAACGGGTTCAGGGGGCATTGTTGTTATATTTCATGGAAAACGGATAGATAGTAATCGAAAAGACATTGTTGATCTTTTAGTAGATAGGAAAATTCACAATGCCATTGTAAGAATTACAGATACATGTACTCTTGATGATGTTATTGATGCTCTTAATACAAAATTAATAAGTAAAAAAGCAATTATCGTTGCAAATAAAGGCGATGTAGAAGGATCACGTCACAATTTCTGGATTCTTAAGCGTCGATACGGTGATCGATTCCAAATTCATCCTATTTCGGTCCTTAAAAATAAAGGTATCACCGAATTGTCAAGAAAGATTTTCGACTTATTAGAGGTAATTCGAGTCTATACTAAAGAGCCTGGGAAAGAACCCTCGCCAATACCCATCGTCTTGCCTAAGAAGGCGGTAGTTCAAGATGTTGCTGAACGGCTTCATAATAAATTTCTGGAGAATTTTAAGTATGCGAAACTTTTTCGACAAGATTCGAAAGATAGGAGAAAAATGACCAAAAAACAGGTAGGAATCAACTATGAATTGCAAGATAAAGACATAATTCAATTTTATGCATAAATAAATTAAGAAGATGTCAGTTAAATGAAAAGAATTAAAGAGCTTCAGATAAAACAATCTCATATTAAAAAATTACATGATTGGGTCAGAAAGAACGAGCCATTTGAGGCTTGTGCCATATTATTAGGAAAAATTAGAGATGGAATTGCAGAAGTTGATGAAGTTATTTTAACACCAAATGCTTCAGAATCCACAGTGCATTTTGAAATCGATCCTGAACTGCTCCTAAAAATTCTATTAGAAGCAGAAGAAAAAAATAAACAATTGGTAAGTATTTTTCATTCCCATCCAACCAGACCTTATCCAAGTGGAGTAGACATTCCTTATATGCAAAATTACCCAGATACTGTTTGGCTTATTAAAGGGCTTCCAGAGACAGAACCGATGCATGGATTTCAATGGTTCGAGAATACCATCGTTGAGGTTAAAATAAATATTACTTTTTAATTAATTCTCAAAAATCTCAATTTACTTCAATTCACTTAAATTGAAATACTATAAATATTAACAAAATAATTAAAGAATTTGAGAATATTCAGAAGTCTCAAAACAATCTCTCCATAAAAAGAATTTAAATCAAAGGAGAAAAAAATAATGATTGATATTGTAGGTGGCTTTAATGCGGTTTTTGCTTTTTTCGGGCAACATATTAGTACAATGTTACTTATAGGTGGATTATTCGCAGGGTTTTATTTTATTTACTGGTTTTTCCGAGGCAAACCCGAAGAAGAGGAAGAAACGCCATTCATTTTAACCTTCATGACATATCTAGGAGTTCTTGTGGGTATAATCCTTATTGGTGGTTCAATAAATGCGATTTCTATTCGAGGACAAGCGGCTTATCAGTACCATTTGTTCACTTGTGTCTTAGCGTTAATTGTGGGTATTGCGTTAGTATTGAGACCAATTAAAGATGTTCCATGGGCAGCGATAATTGGTGTTATTGTAGGTGCAATAATTGTTTTCGTATGTGCGACGTATTTAGAATTCATCACTGAGGGTTTCGCAACAATATTCGGCATTGATCCGTATTGGATTCTAATTGTTTTATTCATCGTAATTCTTGTAATGACGTATATGGCATTTAAAATGATAGAAGATCTTGGCAAATTACTGGGGAAAATTTTATCGTCACGACCAACAAGTTTCCTGATAATGGTTCTTTGTGTAGTAGAGGCAATATTAGCGTATTTCGGTTTATCAATATGGATTTGGTAGTCAATTAAATTCTAATTTTTTTTTCAGAGTATAAAAAATTAAATTTTAATGAAGTTATAAATTTAAAGCTCGCCGATTTTTCTTTTAATTGGAACAATTTTTGTAAATCTTCCTTAAGATCGATATCTAAGGCAAAAGCAGGGTTTTCAAAAATTTTGTAGGGAACTTGGCTCTGCATAATTAATTGAAGATTTTTTTGAAAGCTATTGTTGCCATACCAAACTTGAACCAGATTTGGAGGTCTTTGATAAAAGGCATTAGTCCCATCTTTACGTTGAGAAGGGGCAATAATTAGTGGATAATGTTGATTACCTAATTTTAGTAATTCATCTATATCTTTAGAGGTAATTAAAGGAAGATCGGCAGGAATAATAAGTATAGAGGAAATAGGTTTTGAACTGCACCAATCTATAGCTTGTTGGACGGCATGATTGGTTCCTTTTGCCTCATGTTCAAGCAGATATTCAATATTATTAGAAAAATTCCACCCTCGTATTATTTCAACAATTTCCGAATCAGGTGTTACTATGAGAGTCCCATTAGAGAACTTTGAATTGGCTACCGCGGTTAAAACATCTTTTAGTAAGGCAAGAACTAGTTGTCTGCGTTGGATAGGAGACAAAAAGGATTCAAGGCGTTTTTTACTGTTCGATAATGATTTAATGGGGATAATGGTATAATGCATTGTTAAAAGGTAATTGAATGTTTCTTATAAAATTTTATCCAGTTCTCGTAGCGTTATTTTGGCAAGGGCAATTTTATCTTCTAAAGTTCGCATAAGAGTATTCGTTACAACAGCATGAATCTCGAGTTCTTCAATTTGCGATTGAAGATTGGCATCAACCGTATCTATTATTAAAGTATTCAGAAAAGTCGCATAGTATCGTGCAACGCCATATGCAGATACTTCAATTTTAAAGGCGCGCATGAGTTTATCAGCTGGACCTTTAATTGGAGAGCCTCCAACAATTGGACTTATTCCGATGACTGGAAGTTCTTTCAAAATAGGGAGGATTCCAGAAACTTTTAAAATGGGTTGAATACTAACAATCGGATTGCTTGGACAGATTATGACACCATTCGCTGACTTTAATAGTTCAAGCAATCCTTCTGGGGGCACAGCATTCTCAATTCCTTCAAAATAAACGTCTCGTACCACAGCGGTTTCTTGTTGCCTAACGAAATAATCTTGAAAATCAAGAATGCCTTGTTCCGTTACTACACGGGTGCTTACTTTATTATTCGTCATTGGAACGACATTAACTTCGACACCTAGGAGAGAACAGAGTAGTCTGGTGACTTCGGAAAGAGGAATCCCCCGCCTCAGCAAGTGAGTTCTTAAAATATGAGTGGCAAAATCCTTATCGCCGAGTTTAAACCAAGGTTCATTTCCGTAGCGTTCAAGCATTTCGAGACAATGAAATGTGTCATCTTGAATCCCCCAGCCCGTCGATTTATTTGCAATTCCTGCTAAATTATACATTATTGTATCGAGATCTGGGCTGATATATAATCCATAGAGGTATAGATCATCTGCAGTATTAACAATTACGGTTAAATCTTTCGGATCTATAACATGGATTAATCCTTCAAGGAAACGAGCCGCTCCGACGCCACCTGCAAGTGCCACGATCATATTTTACACATCTGCCTTACTAGGAGAATAGGGAAAGTTTATGTTTATTACTTTTTTTCAGCTGAATTCATTCCAAAATTTTAATAAGATCCTCAAGAGGCTTACGAGTGATGGGAGGTGGAGTTTCATCGGGGATCCCCAATGTTATAAACGCTTGGGGAAGGTAAGATGAAGGGAGATTAAGTACTTCTTTAACCGTATCGGGAGCAAAGAGCGGTGCGCAGTACCAACATGCTCCAAAACCCCTTGCATGAGCAATTAAAAGCAAGTTTTGTAGAGTATTGGCTACCGATTGCACGCCCATAATGAATTCACAACGTTGGCGTTCTTGGTCTGGATAATGGTCCATATCCTCCATTGTAAGACAGGCTACAATTAATACCGGCGCTTTCAGAAAGCGGGTTTTTGAGTGGGTAATAATCTTTTGTATAGTAGTTTTTGATACACCATCGCGTCTTAAATCCAACTCATAACGCGCAGTCATTGCGTTAATTAGTCTCTTTTTGAGATCGGTATTTAGAATGACAATAAACCGGAACGGTTGTGAATTGTGTGCATTAGCAGCATATCTACAGAGATCTAACATTTCTAAAATGATTTCTTTTGGTATTGTACGATGTTTATATTGCCGAATACTTCGACGCGTTTTGAGTACTTCGAGAAAGTCAGGCATTTTAAGCTACAACCTTCAATTAAGATGATTAATACAAAATTTCTTATTTAACATAAAAAAAAGTTTTTTTTCCAACTATCTAAAATAGATTCTTTAAACATAATTCAAAAGTGAGATAGATTGGGAATCTTCTCGTCGCGAGATCATCATCAAAGGTTCTTCAGATTGGAGCGGCGTGGAATCATCTTCCAGAACCTACCTCAAATAAATAAAAGTATCATATCATAAATTTTTTTCGATAACAATACGAAAATTTTTTAAGATTTTCATAGTTTATTGTTTTAACTTAATTGTACCACCTATAGTTTAGAGTGTCCAAGAAATGACCAAATCTGCATATCAGTATATAGCTGAAATCTGGAAAAAAGAACCCAGCGAACTGAAAGAACTAAGATGGCAACGATTGATTCTTTGGCGTAAGCAACCTGTCATTATTCGGATTGAACGACCGACACGACTTGATAGAGCACGAAGGCTTGGATATAAGGCGAAACAAGGATATATACTTATTCGAGTACGAGTACGTCGAGGAGGAAGGCGAAAACAACGCCCTAAAAGGGGTCGTAAACCAAAAAAAATGGGTGTACGGAAATTTACACCTAAAAAAAGTATTCGATGGATTGCAGAAGAACGAGTTCAACGTAAATTCCCCAATTTAGAAGTACTCAATAGTTATCCAGTGGGACGAGATGGACGATGGAAATGGTATGAAGTAATTTTAGTGGATCCGCATCATCCTGTTATTAAAAGTGATCCACATATCAATTGGATTGGTGATCCTGTTCATAAAAAGCGTGTGTATCGCGGATTAACAGCGGCAGGAAAAAAGTCGCGAGGACTTTATAAGAAAGGACGGGGAACTGAAAAAATACGACCTTCTATTAAAAAACATCGCCATCGCGGAAAGTAAAAAAAGAATTTACTTTAATTTTAGAAAAAAAGTAAAAAAAATTTCATTAAAACGGCTCTTATTCTTTCTCTCGCAACAGCATTACTATTTCGCTGTAAGGATCGCCTCGAAGGAAACATTTCGTCTCTCTAACTTCAACCTTATAGTTATGCCCTACGTAATCGAAAATTATCTCAACCAATGATCCGAGCGCATAGGAAATCACTTCGCCATAGTTCAAATCTTTATATTCATGCATATTTTCATAATCATAAAGTACTGAGCACATTAGACATTTAGGGGAGATAGTAACATACTTTGGGATACCATCTTCATTATTGGGGTCATCTGCAGGAACAAATTTAGCGCCCAGAAAAAATTCTTTGTAGTGTTTCCCTAAAATGGAATATAATGAAATACTTGATAAATATTCCATGTCTTTTAGGTCCTTAGAAACAATATATTTCATTTGATCCATAAAATCACTTAGATATGTCTTCGCACTTTGTGCAAATTGTTCTTTCAAGGTATCAACAGCACGTTTTAAGTCACCATCTAAAATTTCTTGGTATTTTTTTACGGTTTCTCGCGCCATCAGAGCTAATACATAAAGATCCATCTTTTCAGCGCGCCACCATAGGAGCCTTTTTCCAATAGAGGCTAATAATTTTTGTAAAAAGCCCATTTTTTCTCTCATAAGATCTACCCCTCATAATTGAAGATACATTCATGAATACATAAATCGCCACCACTAGCTTTACTAGATATCGTTTTAGTTTTAACGGATTTGTAATTTAGTTTCATGGTTCCTTCTTTGGCCTTAAAATTTAAAAGTTCTTCAATAAAACCTCCCACAGCGGCACAATAGGATATCCCCTCAGCCTCTAATACTTCACCCTCTGATTTGCATAGTTTGCAATCAAGATCATAGAAGTGAACCTTAATTGGACGACCATCTGGTGTGCGCTCAATAATTTTATGTTTGATTTTACCATTCCAAATAACTTTTAACAACTCATTTATCAATCCTGTGACAGTTCGTGATTTGGGCTTCCATAATTTCAGCAAACTTTTACAGATTCCTTTCGCAACATCGCGTAGATCTTCTTCGGCTTGTTCTGGTGTCCGATGAAGGAGTAAGAAATTTACAAGTTCTGGATAAGTCATTTGTGCTACCAGAAGCCGAACTTTCTTCCCGAATAAATCCTCAGGAGTTCCAGGGCTATATTCTAGATTCATTTATATCACCAAAAGTTCGAATCTACCTTTTAAAATCTTCATATCTTTTAATGAAAAGATATGTGATTAAAATTATTAATGAATTTTTGGGTATTCATTTTAATTGTGAATTGCGTTCTAATTGTGAATTGCGGAGGGTCGCGATTAAATGGATGGGATCTAGCAATATATTTAGTGCCTCTTTGGGTGAATTAACACATATGTCAGAATTGAGGAGGGCACTTACTGCAGCGCCTTCTTTACCAATGATGCAAATTCCTAAACGGGCTTCTTTTAACATTAAGGCATCGTTTATTCCATTTCCTACAGCAATTACAGAATTTGGATTTAATTGCTTAATGAAATTTGCTTTTTCTTCTGATTCACGCATTTTAAAAGTGAGCTTGTGAGGTTCAGCACCTAATTTTTTTGCTAATTCATTTAATTTGCCCCTGGTATCTGCTGATAAGATATAGACGTTTAATCCACGTAATTTGAGCTCTTTTATCATATTTGGGAGCGCGGGGTCAATTTCGCCATTCATTGAGAGGGTACCATTCAAGTCAAATACGATGTGCTTTATTTTTAATTCTCCAAAACCCGGAATATTTACTTCTAACATAAAACCACGAAAAGTTTTTGATGATTAGAATTTAAGCTTCCAATAATATTTACTATTATCTTTTAAGATGGAAAATGAAAGAAATTAAGGATATTGAGATTGAGGCATTTATACAGGCGACTGAGGACCCTGAAAAGGTAGTATTAGCAATTCAAAAAATGCTTCCGCCAAATATAGAATGTGAGAGATTTATGACAAGCAATGTAAGGGGTGTATATCATAATCCAATACAAATTATTCGGACGAAACTCACTCAAAATACACGACAAATATTGGAATATATTGCGAAACGAATAAGCGATGCTGATAAGAATTATCTGCTCCAGACTCTAAGTCGCCGAATTCAAAATAATAATTTATACTTGCGATTCGATAAACAGGCTTTATACCGAAATATTGTTCAATTAAGAGAAATAAAGGATACAATAAGGGTTCGAATTGGATTTTCGAGAAAATATTCAAATCAAGAGAAAATGAAAGGATTTCTACAAGAATTGGAATTGATACCACTATGAAATATTATGATTTAGGGATATATTCGTCGCTGTCAGATGGGCAAGATGAACCAGAAATCATGATAGAGATGGCGATCGAATTAGGATTTGCAGGAATTGGACTTGCGGATTTTACTAATCATACACCGAAAATAATTAAGGGGTTTCGTAATAAATACAAAGAACGATGTCCTATCTTTACAAGAGCTACATTGGCGCCCAAAACTACCGATGAAATGAAAAAATGGGTTAAGAATTTGCGGAATCAAGTTGATATTATAGCAATAAAAAGTGGTATAGAAGATAAGACAATATATGTGAATGCGATTGTCGATAAGCGTATTGATATTATCTCGCTTTCAGAAATAGCAGATTTTGAAAGTTTAGAGTATGCTCATTTTAAAATGGCAAGAAATAATGGGAAACTCATTGAAATCGTGGTTCGTAATTTAATTCTTCAAAGTGGTGTGCAACGATCTAAGTTACTGAGACAGATGATAAAAACTTGCACCCAAATAATTCGATCAAAGGTACCTTTTCTCATTAGCTCAGGCGCACAATCTAAATGGGAGATGAGAGCCCCACGAGAGCTGGTGGCTTTGGCGAGTCTTGTAAAAATTCCAGAGAAAAGGGCGTTTGAAGCGGTTTCAACACATGCAGAGAAGCTAATTCAAAAAATACATATGATTCGAGATCCTAACTATATCATGGCAGGTGTACGGATAGTATCACCAACAGAAGAGGGGGAAAATGGAGATTAAGGAAAATCAGAGATATATTCTCTTTAAAATTATTGCAGAGGAAGAAATTGATCAAAATCAACTGATTAAAGTCCTATGGAGGCAGTTATTCCAGTTATATGGTGAATTTGGGACAAGTCAAACCGGATTATGGATGATTGAATATGATAAAAATAGGGGATATGGAATTATTCGGACAAATACAGATGCTTTACCTATGGTTCGCACAACTTTAGCTATTATTCGGCAAGTTAATGGAAAGAGATGTATTCTAGTTACTTTAGGGACCTCAGGTACAATTAAGGCTTTGAAAAAGAAGCATTTTCAAAAAATTAACAAAGATGCTCAATAATTTTTTTGGCAATAAGATAGGCAGCCGTTCTTTGTGCTTCTTCAGTGGATGCACCTAAATGAGGGGTACAGACAACATTTGGGAGGTTTATGAGATCTGTATTGGGAGATGGTTCTTCTTCATAGCAATCGAGGCCAGCGCCCGTTAATTTGCCTTCTATTAAGGCATTATATAAAGCTTTTTCATCAACAATTCCCCCTCGCGCGGCATTAATTAGAAAAGCTCCATCCTTCATTAGCTTTATTTTTTCTTCATTGATTAAATTTTTAGTTTCTGGTGTGAGGGGAATATGGATGGTGATTATATCAGCTTTTTGTAACAATGCATCTAGATTTGGTTCAACTTTTGCGCCCAATGCCCTTGCTTTTTCTAATTGCTCTTTTGAGATGTCAAAGACAATCGGGTTCATTTCAAAAGCGCGACTGCGTTTGAGAACTTCGATACCAATCCGTCCCGCCCCAATAATACCAATTGTTTTTCCGCGTAATTCCATGCCTCGAAGATGTGACTTAGCCCACTTTCCCTTTTTCATCAGATGGTCCGCAATGGCAATATTTCTTAGAAGAGTAATAATTAAGCCCATAACTAACTCAGCTACAGTCACACTCGGTGCTTCTTCTGCATTTACAACTTTAATTTGGCGTTTTTTAGCATATTCTACGTCAATATTGTCTAATCCTACTCCAGCACGAGCAATAATTTTTAAATTTGGAGCTGCATCTATTAATTCTTTCGTGATTTTAGTTTTACTACGAACAACAATAGCATGTACATCAGCAAGTTTCGCTTTTAATTCTTCAGGAGTTATCTCTGGGATTTCTTCTACTTTCAAGTTATTTTCACGTAACATTCTAGCACAATTTTCATGGACTCCGTCTAAAATTAGGACTCGTGGGCTCATTTGAGAACTGACCTCATAAATATCAATAGGACCGAATTAATGAAGTACAAACCTTTTCATTCTAAAAAAGGTTCCGAGATACAAACCTTTTCATTTAATCAAGAGTTTCGTGAATATTGCGTAAACAATGAGGACAGGTAGTCGCCGACTTTTGGATGATGGACCCGCAATGGGGGCACCATTTACGTTCTTCACTAGGGACGTAGAAAATGTTTTTATCTCGTAAGTCATAAATTATAGAAAATGCTTCAAGTTGGGAAATCAACATTTCCTTACTAGCGAGTTCTATCAAGGTTCCAAGGGCAAATTGGCGTCCAAGGCTCCGTGCTAAATTAATTAAAACAAGATCATTCGCAGATAATTTATTTCGATTTTTAAACACTTGTTTTTCATTGATTTCATGGGGGAAACTCAAGCTGATTTCAAAAAAGTCATCAACTAAAGTATCTGCATCCTGAAAAGGATCAATACCACCACGGAAATCTTGAAGATGTTCGCGGTAATTCGTTTCAAAAAACCGGATAAAATGCTTTAAGATATCGAGAAGTCGTTGGGAAGGATCTGATTTGAGGATAAGGGCACCAAGAATATGTTGTCCTTCTTGAACAGAAATTTTAAAATTTTTATAATGTAAGAGTCTAAAAGGAGCGTGATCTCCTGAAATTTCGGAACCAAAAGAAGTGATAGCTTGTAAGAATCCTGAAACAAGGACAGGATCAATTTTTTCAGTAGTATATGATCCAGAGAAAATGGCAATTCCACTTTCTTTGTGAATTATTAATATATGAATGAGATTTAAAGCATCTACATATTTTTCAAAAATATCACGTAACCGTTCTTCTTCATAGCTCTTTATAAAGAGAGTATTTTCTGAGATATATCCATTAATTAGCTGTTTGTTGATGAGATTGTTTAAAATTGCAGTTATTGTGTCTTTAGAAATCATAAAGTCTTTCGCTAATGAGCTTAGTCCAATACTACTGATTTCTGAAATTTTGATGGTATCTAATAAATCCTTTTCAAGTCGAGCTTGAGTATAAAAGATAGCTCCATTGAAAGTATAGGTGCCTTGAATTTGGTTTGAGTCAAGAAGAGTTCTTATCGCCTCACGGACAAGATCGGCAGAGAGACCCATTTTTCGAGAATAAGTCAAGATAGTTATTTTACCTTGCTTTTCTAATTCATTCAGAAGAAGTTCTGATAAGGTTTTTACGGTAATGAATTTTTTTTCATTATCAAGAGTGATTATTTGGCCATACAACATACCTCGATCGATAAGATCGTTGATAAGAAATTCTACTTCTTTCTCAAGGAGGTCAAAACGTGCGGCAATCTCTGAAAGTGAGATATTAGGAGTATTATTAATAGTTTCAACAATCTGGTTAATTTCATTATCCGATAAAAAGAGAAATTCTTCATCGGGAATTAATACACCTGTAATTTCAAAGTTATCTTTAAGTTTTTTAATCATGTCCTGGATTTCTTGTAGATCATGTTTATACTGATTAATAAGTTCAGGCAATAGTGTTCTCTTTTTGCTTTTGATAATCTTTCTTAACACATTCATAAAAAGGCGTGGAGGTATAACTTTCTGAGCCGATGGATATTCTTCTTTGAAAGCTTCTGCAGAGAAAGGTTTTAAATCGCGAATAAATAAAACCCAATTAGAAAGTGACCCTTCAATAAAGCCTTCTTCAATTAGTCGAGAAATAATCTGTTCGATATCGTGATTTAAAGGACCAAGATCCTTTTCGACAAGCTTTGTAAGTGATTTCAAAGGAACTTTTATATTTGTGAGGTGCTCACATTTCTTGAGAATATTTTGTGCAATATGAGAGAAGGGTGGAAGGATATTCACTGAAATTTCAGGAATATTTTGTGATAATTGTAAATTTTTCATTTCGAATGTTATTTTAAACCGTGGAAATACAACAGGAGTGACCTTTTCAACCAAAGGCACGTCAAATTTGAAAGTTAATTCGACCCCACTATATTTTTCGAGAAGGGGAATTTTGAAGGTTGATTTTTTTAAAGTTAAAATTTTGGGAACCCACTCTAAATTTGAGAAATCTATGTTGTAAATTCGATTTTCTGAGTTATTCTTTATGTAAAAAGTAATTATAAGCTCTTTTTCAGAGAAGATGGATATGGGATAATCGATTTGGCAAATGAGAAATACTTCATCTTTTAAAATATAAAGGTTATTACCACTTGCACAGATAATTTCATCGATTCCATCATGGTCTATATCAGAAAATGAGAGCGCGTAAATCTTATCGTAAGTTTCAATCTTAAAGATCTCGGCATCCCGGAATCCTCGTAAAGTATTATCATAAGACCCTGCTATTATGATATTTTTATCATGGATTTTTCCTGATGCTAAAGCAGAGACAAGATTTGTGAATTTATATTGTTTATCTTCAGAGAAATAATTTCCATCTTTATGACTAAATATTCGTAGCGCTCCATCCTCCATTCCTAAGAAAATTTCTGATTTTTTATCATCATTTAAATCGAATAATAATAATTTCTTTATGTAGGCTTTGAAGGTTTCAGACCAAACTTCTTTCTTAGGATATTTTTCAATTACACGGAAAATCCGGAGTATGTTATTGTTTGCTATGACCATCTCATTCAAGGTATCAGCGTCTAAATCACCGAGACTGATGAGCGTGTCACCTTCATATTTTTTTCTCCAGACTTTTTTAAATTTAAAGGGTTCTTCCGTTTGTGCAAATATCGTGATCGAGCCGTCATTGCAACAGATCAATAATTCATTTTGGCGGTTATTATTCGAATCACCCACGAAAACAGAAGTAATGGTGGCGTTAGTTTCAATTTCCCAAATTTGTTCATAAGTTGGGTCTTTATATTTATAGATAATCAATTTTTTGCCCATAATTACGAGTAATTCATCGATATAGTCTTGATTTATATCGGCAGCAATGATTTGATCAATCCAAGCCCAAGATTTGGTAGTCCAGACCGAGTTTAAATTTCCTCTATCGAATTTAAATAATTGAAGGCTCCCATCACCACAGCCAATTGCAAGTTCTAAACGTCCATCGCCATCAAAATCACCTGTCGCTACAGTATAGATAGGCTTCTCGAACTTTTTACTTGAAATCAAACGCAATCGTAGCGGAACTGTCATGGCTATCAGCCCTCATTTTTTTAAAAATAATCTGGAGAATAAACATAGAATTTATGTAGATAAAATTTTAATAATTGACTAGTTAAAAAAATTTGCCTTTCTCTGAATGAAATTAATGGATGAGAAAAGTATATGGAAGCAGAGAAGACTGGAAAACGATTAGAAAAGCGCAAGAAAAAGATGGAAAGACGTCGCCTTGAGCGGGAGAAAGCCGAGTTAGAGAAAAGAAGAGCTTATAGAATCGAATTTTTTATGAAGTTAGGAATGTTGAGTATAGTAGCACTCATAGTAGTAGATTTCGTGGTGACAATGTATCCTATCTTTATGACAGAACCGATGTCTTTTGAGGTTGCCACAGTTTCATTTTATCTTATGCAAATATTTGGGATTCTTTTCGGTTTAGGTGTATATTATGCAGGAAAAAGAATGCTCCGCGATACAGGTCTTTGGGGTGGGGTGTTTCAAATTGATGCCTCGATTATTGCAACCTTGAATCTATCTATTTTTCTAATTGCCAATCCCCTACGGTATACACAAACAGATTTAATAGTAAATAGTTTGTATTTCGGTCTCGAAACGATTTCTTCAATTCTTCTACTGATTTATACGATATTAATTGCGTTTTTTTTCATCCTTATTGGAGCTAATAGTCAAGCCCACCCAATACGCTATTTTATTATGATAACAGGCGTTCTATGGCTTGTGGAGTTGTTTCTCCCAGCGTTGAAACCCTCGGTCTCTGTAGATCCTGTGTTATATAGTATTTTATCAGGATTTACATGGGTAGTTTACGGGCTAACGGCTTACTGTTTTTGGAAAATGATATATGAATATGAGGATTTATTGCCGACTACGTCACCATCACCGTATAGAATAAAATGATTTACTTGGCGATGAAATGTTAATAGGATTAGTAGGAAAACCGAGTAGTGGTAAATCATCGTTTCTAAATGCTGCATGTATGACCACTGCTAAGGTGGGCAATTATCCTTTCACAACAATTGAACCTAATCCAGGAACCGCCTATGTAACAGCAGAATGCCCTTGTAAACAGTTAAATGTACAATGTAACCCTAAAAATTCTTTATGTGTAAATGGCACACGTTTAATTCCCATAAATTTATTAGATGTAGCAGGATTGGTCCCAGGGGCATGGGAAGGGAAGGGATTAGGGAATAAATTCTTGGATGATTTGAGACGTGCTGATGCATTGATAAATGTCGTCGATGCGGCAGGGGCAACAGATGCAGAGGGACAAAATGTACCACCAGGTACATGGGATCCCTTAAAAGACGTAGAATTTTTAGATCATGAGATTATTATGTGGTTGATGCAGATAATAAGGCGCGATTGGCGGAAATTTACCAGACGAATTGAAACCGAAAAAATTTCATTTATCGAGACAATGGCGGATCGTCTTTCGGGATTAAGTATTACCAGAACACACATTATAAGTGCTGTAAAGAAAAGTAATCTTAACGCAGAAAAACCAAGTAGCTGGTCTGAGAAAGATATTGAACGATTTACGAAAGAACTTCAAGCTATTGCGAAACCGATGTTAATTGTTGCAAACAAAATGGATTTAGGACCCGCAAAGGAAAATATTGCACGAATGCAAAAGACATTAGAGAAGATAGTAGTTCCTGCATGCGCACTTGGAGAATATTGGTTACGTCGTTATGCCGAAAAAGGAATTATTGTGTATCAACCTGGTGATAATAAATTTGAAGTATTAAAGCCGGAAGTGTTTTCTGAAAAAGAACTTAAAGTATTGGATAATTTAAAACAGCTTTTATCAGAATATGGGTCCTTAGGTGTCCAAAAAGCTATAAATGTAACAGTTTTTGAACTATTAGACTTGATCCCAGTATATCCAGTCCATGATGTTCAAAGTTATTCAGATAAAGATGGTAGAGTGCTACCCGATGTGTATTTAGTAAAGCGAGGTATGCCGCTTCGAAAATTTGCGGGTAAAATTCACACAGATTTCGAGAAATATTTTATCCATGGAATCAATGCCCGGACTAAAAAACGTTTAGGCGAAAGTTATGAGTTACAATATGGCGATATAATTAAAATTGTCTCTGCAAAATAAGAAGTACGTTTCAAGCTCATTTCTTTTTTTTACGTTTAGATTGAAACGCTTTTAACCCTTTAGATTTCAAAGTGGAAATGAGCCTTTTTGCTTTTTGAGAACTAATCTCGCCTCGTTTCTCTAAAAAAGTAATAATCTCTAGGGCTTCTTCTTCGGTTCTGCTACGGCGAAGGAGTGATTCCACGGTGGGTTCTTCGGGTCGGGAGAATTCTTCTTTAGGTAGACATTCCTCGTCTTCCCAGCGAACCGCATCGATGGGATAAAGCAAATTTGGATCAGTCAATTCCTCTGCCAAATGAGGATACTTACGTTTAAATTCATCAAAATCGTATTCTATGCCATTAATTGTTTCTAGAAGATCCATATTTTCCTTTTCATAAAGTGAAATATTATTATCATATTGATTATAAATGCAGCTCTCTGGTCTTTGACTATTTGAGATATTTTCTGGGTCTATATCACCTGTAATGGATGTCGGGAGTTTTTCATCAGTTGACATAGATTTCTTGCTGGATACCTTTCGCTTTTTACTCGTTTTCCGTTTCTTTTGAGGCATATGATATTTCTAAATTCGGATTGTTAAAAAGGTACTGGGTTGATTATGTCTATTTAAAATGATTTTAAATAGATAGGCAAATGTTTATTAATAAAAAGACGTGATTATTGGATTAAATCACACGCAAAAAATTGGTGAGTAAGGTTGGAAAGAAAACCTCATAAATCCACATGGAAAACACGAAAAAGGAAAGAATCTACATCATCTATACGAGAGAAAGAAAGTTTAATTGATATAGAAGCCAGAGAAAAATTGAATAAGGTGAAAACCTATGCCATGCTTTCTGCGATTATATTAATTGTGCCTACAATCATATATCTTATATATCCCCCAATAGTTCTATTTGTCCCTTTTATTAATTTAGCAGTAGTTTTTATAGTTGCATTTTTAATTTATTTTCCTGTGTCAGATCTTTTAAAAAAGCCACAAGAAAAGTAGAATATGGATGAGAATGATGCAAATTAGCGATATTCGTCCCCAAATGAAAGGGATTACCGTTAAAGCGCGAGTGCTTTCCAAAGATTTTCCTCATTCCGTGCGTTCAAAAACTGGAAAAATGCTTCGTGTCTGCGAAGCAATATTAGGGGATAATTCGGGCAGAATTCCCCTTACCCTCTGGCAGAAACACGTTTTTATTGTGAAAGTGGGGCAGGTCGTTGAGATTGAGGATGCTTATGCTACAGAATTTCGAGGTATTACCAAATTGACCCTGGGGCGAAATGGGAAATTAAAAATAGTGGATGATCCTTCATTCCCATCATTACATGACCTATTGGAGAAGATTAAAGAAGAAGCTCATGAATGAGTTTTATAATAAAGGTTCAGAAGTTTTTGTTTAGGAATTTTAATATCGATAAAATCCCAAGGTAATGTATTATCCAATAGAGGAGGAAAATCTTGAGCTTTTTCTATCGAAAAATTTATTTCTTTTGTAATTTTCCGCCAAGCGCCTAACGTTTTACCATTTTGAAGGACTTTTAGTAAAATTGGGCCTAATTCAGAGGTTCCTCGTGACAGAATCCCTTGGATCCGAGCCCATCGAGGATCTAAAAATTCAACATTGTAAATTTTCAATTTTTTAAAATGATTTTGTAAAATTTTTATTGTTTTTTGTAGGGTGGGTAATGAAAGTGGAGGTTCCCATTGGAACGGAGTATGGGGTTTCGGAATGAAGGGATTAATACTTAAATGAAGGCGTTGCGGGGGATATGCTTTTTGGATAATAGTTGTAAGTAGATCTCGGATTGAATCAATATCTGAGGGGGTCTCAGTTGGTAGATTTATGAGAAAATATAATTTTAGATGGTCTATCTTTGCTTCTGAGCATGCAATGAACCTATCTAAGAGAAAATCTTCCGGTATTTCTTTCCCGATCGCTTTTCGCAGACGAGATGACCCCGCTTCAGGCGCTAATGAAATAGTTCGCAACCCTGAATTTTTTAAGAGTTCTAAAAAAGAGTCAGATAAAGCTTCAATTCGTATGGAGGGGAGTGACAGATTCAAGCCTTGATCAAGGATAAAAGCACATAGTTCTTCTAATTGGGGATAATCGGATAAAGACGGACCAATAAGAGTTATTTTTTTGACATTTGATTGTTCAATTCCATCTAGAATTATTTCTTTTAAAGTGGATAGTGATCGAGATCGTATAGGGAGTGCTTGGTATCCAATCAAGCAAAATCGGCAACCTCTAGGACACCCACGAGTTACTTCCACGAGCAAACTTTTACCAAAGGGAGATTCTTCGGAGGTAAGTTGGTGTGTAGGATGGACGCACCGATCTAAATTATGGGCAGTTAATTTGGTGATTATTTCATCTTGATAAATGCGGGGAATAAATAAACCAGGAAGAGAAGAAAAATCTTGAAGTGATGCGCGTCCATGTTTAAAATCAATTAATAGTGAAATAAATTGGTCCAAGATAGGTTCTAAATCACCCAATACAAATATATCAATGAAATTTACAAGTGGAAGAGGGTTTTCTAAGGCACAAGGACCTCCAGCAATAATCAATGGGCGAGTATGATTCTTAGAATCAAGTGAGATGCCTCCAGAAGAGAGCATCGCAAGCATGTTCAAATAGTCCAACTCATACTGCAAAGAAAAACAAACAATATCGAAATTTATAAGTGGCTGACCTGATTCCATAGACCGTGGAGGATTATTCGGAGAAAAATAGAATCTTTCACATTGTACATTCTCAAATGAATTAAATAAAAAGTATATTAATTGAATGGCATAACATGCAATACCTGCTTGAAATAAATTAGGATAACATAACGCGATTTTTATCTCTATTTTCCGAAAATCTTTTCGTAATATTCTTTGCGTACCCATTATCGCTAAATATCAAAACAAAATACTTTAAATTTATGATTTAACGAAATCATTTTTCTTTTCAATTTCATAAAGTGAGATTTTGAGGGTTCCTAGTTTTTGAAATTTTTCTTTCCGATCATCATGTAGATTAGCGACTAACAATTTGGAAGAATCTGGTCATCGATATTAGTATAAGCACTTTAAAATAGACTAATTTAGTTCATTAGATACTTTTAAAATGAATTATTAGATAGTTTTGAAACTAATATATTATTTAAAGTACTATTTCTTTTTCGTTTGTATTTTTATTTTTGCTTTGTTTCTCTTTTTTTTCTTTTTTTAAAAAAGTTATATAGTGCCGTTACTGTGGTATATTATAAACTTTAAAAATAA
>SUPS01000087.1:6337-14710 GCA_005191415.1 Candidatus Helarchaeota ASGARD archaeon Hel_GB_A | reverse complement strand
AGTTTCGAATTTTAACTTTAATTTAATGAGGATGATTTCCGCATGAAATTCTTGAATTACCGGTATAATGGATTCATAAATTGTGGCATTCTCCTTAATTCAGATCAGATTTTAGGGTTAAAAGAAATTATTACCTTTTTAGGTATAGATCTATCTCTGGTTGAAAATGATACCGCATTCTTCAATAATTATGCGGAATTGAAGCCTGTACTCGAAAAATTTCTTGAGAAAAATGCCAATAAGGTCGAATCTATTCCTCTTTCCAAAGTTAAAATTTTATCACCTGTACTTCATCCATCCAAAATTATTTGTTTAGGATTAAATTATCGAGATCATGCCGAAGAAACAGGTACCAAACTCCCTAAACTCCCCATGCTTTTCAGTAAAGCTCCATCCGCCATTATAGGTCATGAAGATTCTATACAAATTCCTAAAGTCCGGAAAAAAATCGATAAAGCGCCAAAACCAATTCAATTTCTTGATTATGAAGTCGAACTAGCGGTCATTATTGGAACCATTTGTAAAAACGTCACTAAAGAAGAGGCTCATAAATACATCTTAGGCTATACTATCCTGAACGATGTCTCGGCCCGGATGGAACAAATGGCTGATAAACAATTTTTCCGATCTAAATCGTTTGATACCTTTGCACCACTTGGTCCTTGGATTGTGACTGCCGATGAAATTACCGATCCGATGAATTTAAAAATTCAATGCCGTGTCAATGGTAAAATCATGCAAGATTCAAACACAAAAAATATGAATTTTAATGTCTATGAAATTATTTCGTTTATTTCAGAGGCAATTACTTTACTACCAGGCGATGTTATTGGAACTGGGACTCCTGCTGGTGTTGGCGTAGCTAGAAAACCCCCCTCCTCTTTAAAATCAGGCGATACCATCGAAATGTTCATAGAAAAAATCGGTACTTTACGAAATCGAGTGCTTTAAATTTAAATGCTTTATTTATTGTTTTATGGATTAAAGATTAAAGAATAGGATTGAATTTGGATATTGTTGAAGTAGATAAAAATTACAGGATTGTAATAACGAAGGAAATTAGGAAAATTTTTCCTATAAAACCAGGTTAAAAGATATATCTTCTAGTTGCAGGTAATGAAAGAGCATTATTTCCGTTTTCTGATAATATTAATAAAGAATTAGATAATATAAGTGCTGATATTAAATGGAATAGGAAAGTTCGGGAAGATCTAGAAAAACATTTAAAGATGAATTAATTTAGGAAGAAATTGCCGATAGACTAATTTAGTCCCTTTATAACAGATTATAAATGAAGCTCCCTAAAAGTTCTGTAATTATATAGGTGATTTCAGTTAAATTCAATAGTTTTAACGAATTTATCAGTTCTATTCTACCAAAGCCGACTAAAAAATATTATACAAATACTCAATTATTACTCGAATTCACTATTGATTCAAATAAGGAAGATTTTTTGGGAGAGTATATTCGCTATCTAACTCAAAAAGATATCTATACTTTCCTCATAACGCAAGAAGGAAACAGTTCTTTCTATCTCAAGGATTTCTCTGATTTTCATGTAATTTGTGTTGAATTGACGGTTCAGGAATCCGCAGTTACGAACTATGAATTCAAAAAATTCGGGCAAATCCCTTTTAATGTGAGTAAGATACTTTTCTCAATAAATAGCGTGCTTAATGAATTAGGTCGCGAAAAGACAGTTCTCATCATTTTTGATTCCCTTACTGATATCATCTTGTGGCTTGATTTTAATACTGCATATAAATTTATGCGGAAAGCGGTAAGTTATTTAAGGAGTTCCTATAATGTTTCTTCGCTCTTTCTCATTAACTTAAAAAGCCATTCTGAGCAAATTCTTTCTGCTTTTGAGTCTTTATTCGATGGCGTATTAATTTCAGATGATATAAATGAGTGCAGGGTTAAAGGCACAATAAAACATCGTTATCTCCCTCATTAATTGAATCTCTCTGATAAAAATGGTGGCTACTCCACGATTTGCATCAACTGTCATCTTATATCGATTGAAAGAAAATTTTGAAGCAAATCAATGCAATTTCGAAGTCCTTTTGATTCAACGCTCTAAAGAAATGAAATTTCTTGGAGGAGTCCATGCTTTTCCTGGAGGTAAGCTAGAAGATGAAGATTATTCTGAAGATAGCATTGCAAGATGTCGTGGTATTAATAAATTGCAAGCGCATCGTATAATTCAAGATACTAAAACCTATCATCAAAACCAAAATATTAGTTTAGGATTTTGGATTGCGGGGATACGGGAAGTTTTTGAGGAAATTGGCATACTTTTCGCTCATAATAAAGATTTATCTCTCATCGATCTTTCAGAACCTGAAATACAAAAGCGATTTAAAGTCTATCGAAAAAAACTTTTAAAAAATCAGATTCATTTCTACGAAATTATGGAACGCGAAGACCTTTATTATGCTGTAGATAAATTATTTTATTTTCGGCATTTTATTACTCCAGAGGTATCATCGATTCGCTATGATACTCGTTTTTTTATTGCAAAGCTCCCCCCTACCCAAAATATTATGTCATTTTCTAACGAAATTATCGCATTGGAATGGGCAAGTCCTAGTGAAACCTTAACTCGATATCGAAGAAAAGAAATCATTCTTATTCCTCCCCAGTATTCTTGTTTTTTAACTTTACGAAGAATTAAAGATATTGAAGCGTTTTGTGATACATCTTTAAATTGTCAAACATCCTAAGAATTGACCTAGACGCTATCGCAAGGTATATATAAGGTTCAAAGCCATTCTTTTTCTTAAACTGATTACATGCAAAGTTTAATTTTTGCGAAGCTGGATGGAATTAAAGACAATATATGGCTTTGTGGGTCTCATACATGATGTCCTACTAAGGTCCGAGGGATTTATCTTATGATCCATCCGCATAAGTAAAAATTCTAAAAGATTAGGTGATTTATTTGAGTAAAAAAACAGTAACCTTTATTATTATTCTAATTTTCATGTTAATGCCTTTCTGTTCAATTCAACCTGTAAGGGGTAATAATTCTTTTTCAGATGTTAATTTCGATACTCCCCATGATAAATATTATGAAAATCCGCCGACATATTTTGTAAACACATCACCTGAACAGCCCTGGAAAAAAACAGATGTAGATTTTACGGGAAGTGTTGGTGATGAAGGGGATTATGCCATTGAATTTTCCAAAAAAATAGATTTGAAAGGACAATTACCAGGAAAACTCGCAGCTACTGAAGGATATGTTGAATTAGGTTGTAAGATTGGACTGCGATATGATATTACTTTTGGATATGAATTTGGGGTCGATTACTATCATTGGGCGAATGATATGGCTGCCTCAGAAGGGCAAATTTTCAGTTACTGCACGTATGTAGAACCTGATCCTGACACTTTTGGGTTATGGGCTGATATCACCATTGAACCATACATGGAAATGTGGGCTGATATCGCAGTTTATCTGGAATTGGCAGGCTACGAAATTGTGAATTGGCAGAAATCTTGGTCATACGACCTTTCATTGCCAATCAAAGTATCACCAAATCTAGATCTGGGGGCGCTCTTGGAAACGGGTCTGCTAACCCCCATAGGCGATCTCTACAGCTCTCCTAAAGTAGGACTTGGACTTGAACTCCCAAGTCGTTTAGATTTTAGTCTCGGTGATTATGCAGGAGTCTATTTTGATGCAGGTGTAGGTGCTTATGCCCAATTTCAATTGAAAGGGCTAGTCGAAAATTTATTAGAACTCACAGGAACGGCTAATGCTAAATTCGATGGTGGAAGAACTGCACTCGAATTAAAATATTATGATGCTGGTCGCGAACATCTGAAATCTATAAATATCCACGTTCCTGCCGGTTCTGCAGACAAAGTAATTGAAATATTAGCCCATGAATTTAAATATTCAGTTGAACCAGGTCTTCTGCTTTCGTGGGATGGTCATTTAGATGCGGGTGCCTATCTTCACATTCCCACTCCGACCAAGTACGTAGAAGTTGCAAAAACAGTTACTGAAGAAGTTTGTGATTGGTTTCCATGGCCATTAGGCTGGGTGTGTGATACTGTAACCAAAACGGTATTTGAATGGGTAGAAGTTGCCGAAACCGTTGTGCCCGATATAGATTGGGATTGGTCTTACAGCTGGAAAGCTGAAGATGAATACTGGATTCCTTTTACCAACATTCCTCTCTTAAAATCTAATGCCCAAGCCTTAGATCGCTTGACAGTTCTTCAAGCAACTGAACATCCACTCTCTATCACACAACATTGGGGTCAAAATTACAATAATAACTGGACCGTGGATATTGGTCCTAGTGCTCTCCGCCTCTCTGCCTATGCTGGGTATTCCTTGGATTTTCTATTGGATGGCATGCTTTACACTTACTATAAACCCGATGATCAAATTGCGGGGCATCCATTCAATTATTATGTAAGTGTCGATGGCGACCATGCAGGACCTGGATCTTTCGGAGGCTCGCTCGCTGCAGGTTATGATTTGGACCTTAAAATACCTTATTTGAACGAATGGATTACTCTTTATGGCTACGATTTTAATACAAGCGAGTATTCTGGGCTAGACCTTCCGATTTTTGAAGCAGAATATTCTGCTGGCGTTGCGGCTATTAGTTTATCTAGTGAGGCCAATTTCGGAGATTTGGAAAATTTGGAGATTGCACAATCAGCGAATGGCTTTTTAGGAGAATGGGAAACAACTCCCTTCTTCTCAGTTAGTACCTCCCTTGATGGCATGCTCTTTCAAGTCATCTCCATGAATTTAGGATCTGTTCAAGTTGATTTTCTTTTCAAAGGCACAGGCCGTTTAACGGGTGATATCTCCGCAAGTGGCGCCGGATCATTCGATTCCCATCAAATGCAATGGGATAAACCAGGGGATATCAATTATGCAAATATCTATCCTCATGCAAATGCTCAAAAAGGAGATCTTATCAATGTACTTTTACAGAATCTAAAATATCAACTAGATCTCGATTTAGTCATTCGTGTAACAGCCAAGTTATATGCTCAATATGGCTATCTAGAATTTTCTTATGATTTTGAGATACCAATTGTTTCTGGACTCCAAGCAAATGTAAATGAAGTCATTCAAGATGCAATTCCTGTGACTGCAGGATTTGAGCCTGTGAAAATCACTCACATCCCAACCGAGGTAATTGCAGGTATGCCATTTGTAATCCAGTGGGAAACCTCAAATTCCTCGTCTGGAACTACTCGCTTACAATACGGTCAATATCCTTATCCTCGTAGTGGCTATACTAAAACTACGTCTTTTAAATCGGTGAGCGGAGGTGGTCTCTTATCGCATAATGAAACTCTCATACTCAATCAGACAGGGACATGGTACTTTACAGCATATCTCAAATCGACCGTCCCTCCCTTTAATTCATATAGCCAAGTTATGAATTTGACCGTAAAGCCTCGGCTCAATTTTACGACGGGACCTACGACCGCAATCGCTGGTGCGCCAATCTCGCTTAAATGGGAAATTTTTGGACCTTTAACAGTCGAATCCACAAATATTCGTTATAGTACCGCACCAAACCCCATTTCTCAATCCGAGGGAGGAACATCAATTCAAAGAGGAAGTGCTGGAGTTTATAGTGCTGATATCACGTTTGATAATGTCGGGATTTACTATTTGGTCGCTCATGCACAAGTTGATAGAGAGGGGATCGACCATTATAGCGAAGTTATTACCATTAAAGTTCTTCCTAATATCACTATAACTGTACTTCCATCTCCTAATAATGCAAGTTTCGAATTCACGGTCAATTGGTCCATAAAAGGGGCTGATTATGTCGATAGAACTTATCTAGAATATAGTTCAACAGCCAATTTCTCCGACAATGTTTTTACCACTGTTTCTCAATATGGTTATAAGCAGGATTTCGCTGAAACTATTGCAATATTTACGAAAGGAACATGGTACCTCCGTGTTGTAGCATCTGTGAATGGGATCGATGATGTTTATTATTCCCCTGAACCTTTCAATACAACTCAAATTACTCCTTATTCAGAAATTAATCCCACTTATCCCCGCAATGTGACTGTAAATGAGCCTTTTAAACTTTATTGGTGGGTTTTTGGATTCAACTCAACCGTTAGTAAGACCCAAATCTTTTACGATAATGATACAGATGTGTTTAATGACCCCATTGGTGGTACTACACCCAAATCTGGGAATACAACCGATTTTTCAGATACTTTTACCATTTCAGAAGCAGGTTTATACTACTTTCAAGCGAATTTTTCAGTAGATGGAGAAGCCAAGAGTTGGCAAAGTTCTATTATAAGTATAGAAGTTCTGCCAAGCATTAAAGTTACAGATTATCCCCCGAATGCTACAGCATTCGCCGTTTTTAATATCAGCTACACGATTACAGGGCTTGATCCAAATACTACTCCTGTGGATTTGTGGTATGGAGAAACACCCAATATTTCATCTATGACTTTATTAACTTCCGATGCTACTGGTGGCGTGGTTCCAGGGGTAATTCCAATCACTGGTTTGTATTATTTCGCAATAAACATGACCTTTTTAGGTAAAAACTTTTGGACTGACGTGTTTAGTTTTCAAATTGTCCCCTATATTGAAGTCGTGGTCCCATGGGATCAAATGGCTGATACAAATCCGGATTTAACCCCTGGACAATTTGCAATTGCTGGAGTACCTATCACAATTAAATGGATTGTTCGTAATACCACCGTAGTAAATCATACCGATATTCACTTCTCTCCAGAAGTTCGCTTTGAACCCGAATTAAGACATATCATTGCTGATTATTACAAATATGATTTCTCTAAATATAAACTCGTCACCGGATTGATGACCCCTCCCCACTCTGGGACTGGTTCAACCTATTATGTTTTCACGCAGAATGTTACCTTTTATGTAGATGAATTTAAATGGATTCCCTTTAAAATCCATGTCCAGTGTGATAATAAAACTTTTAATTACTACTCTAATAGTAGTGGAATTCCTGTTTATCCCGCCGCTGAAGCGATTTGCTATAATTATACCGTTGTAGTGGATAAGCAAGACATTAGCGTCCATCCCATCAACTTTACGGTTACGTGGGGTCTCGGATATGAGTTACATCGTTGGAATGATACTTTGTGGAATAATACGCCTAATTATCCAGGTATCGTCCCTTACAAAGTAATAGGAATCAAACATGCAAATATTCATTATATGCTAAACTATGATCCCAAATGCAGCTGTGTTCTTAAGCGAGGCTTAAGACCGAATACGACATTTATCCACTCAGGTCCCGCTTATCCTGCCATTTTCACGGATCCTATAACAATTTCCTCCGTCGGTACCTATTATTTCCGAATTCATGTGAAATACAATTATAGCTCTACTAACGAGAATTTTACATATCCACAGCATATCAACCGCTCTTATTGGTCTCCTCTCTATAAAATTAATGTCATTTATTATGGAAAGGATAATACGACTATACGCGCCCCTAAATCGTCCCTTCCCTTAATTCCACCTGTAGCGTATGGTGATTTCGATAATGATGGCGATTTAGATATGATTGTGGGTAATAATTCGGGAACTATAAGGAAATTAACTCTTTATTACAACGATGGTACTGGAAATTATACTGCACTGCCACCAAAAGAAATTATATCTTATACACCTCCTTCGACTGAAGAAATTGTCTCGATAACCCCTGGTTACTTTAATGCTGATTCATTTCTTGATTTCATTATGACCAATGAAAGTATGTTTGGTTCTACTGTTAAGGGTTATGTGTATCTAAATGATGGACTAGGTGGTTTCTCACTTAAGACTAATATTTTCACTCAGGATTCTCAAACTCAAGCCTCAAATTATGCCGTAGGTGATATCGATGGGGATGGGATTTATGATTATATTTATTATGGCTATACCGATTTTATGCTCTATTATGACTATGGAACCCCTGATGGCGGGCATATCCCTGGTGGAAATTTCCCTGAACCCGTAGAACCTTCTACGCTCACATTTTCGGACCTCGATAATTCCCCTCAATATGATCTTTTAATGGGATTAGCCAACGGAAGTTTAGCAGTCCGCACTAATTTTCCAACGGGAGGAAAAACAATAATTGAAAATGTTTCATCTAATTTCAATAGATTTAATTCGCCTCTAGTAGGTGACTTCAATAATGATGGCACAAATGATACCATCGTAGTAAATATGACTGGAGAAGTAATCCTCATACTAAACATTACCAGCTCACCTGTGCAACGAATTATCGCCCATGCTGCAGCGGCTCCTCAAGGTGTAGCTATTGGCGATTTTGAGGCGGATGGTGATCTAGATTTCGTTATCGGCATCGGTAGCGATCAATTTCAATT
>SUPS01000087.1:4841-6280 GCA_005191415.1 Candidatus Helarchaeota ASGARD archaeon Hel_GB_A | reverse complement strand
TGGATTCTCAAGTCAAATTGTAGCTAATAAAGGTAATGTACTTGCCACAGGTGATTTTAACAATGACACATTTATTGATATCTCCGCATATCGCGCAGATTTTTATATTCTTCACTTTCTCTATGGGTATGTTCCCCCACCAACCATAACTAATATCGATGTTTCCTATGATGCAATAACTCAGACCATTGATATTGAGAATATCACGGTGTTTGGCGTAGAAGGCGAGCCCATTAATGATACGAATGCCTATTTCTACTGGTATTCCATTGTTAATGGCTCCTTTTCACGAGTAAGCCAACTCGCAAATTTGACCTGGAATGGAAATGCCTGGGAAGCACAAGACGTAAATGTCTCTTATTTACCTGAAGGGACGTATTATGTCAATGTTACCTTTGGAGATAAATACACCTTCGGAAATAATAGCTACAAGATGTCCTTAACAACCGCGTTTTCAATTGATCATTACAATGAAATCCATGGCATCCACGTTAATTATATCGGAGGCACTCTTCAAAAATTAAATCTCACTGTCGATATTGTTAATAGCTCATATACCGAACTTGGAAACATTACAGGACTGGAAGCAATAATACACTCTTATATTATACGCAATGCAACGGGACACAATGTAATAGTGTATAATAATACCTTATCCGGAAATCTAACCTGGGGAAATACGACAAGATCTTATAGATGGGAAGCCATAAATATTTCAACATCAAATCTCGCCCCTGGCGATTACTTTATAACCGTCACTTTTGCAGATTATTTAGGCTACGACAATGTTTCCGCAAACTCTAGTTTCTTTACTGTTCAACATGTATTAATTCCAAAAACTACCCCTGAAGTTACTTATATTGGCAACCTCACTCAACAAATACAGATCCGGAATATCCAAATCGAAAGTTCCTATCACATGATGCGAAATCTCGGCAAAGGACGAGCTCGCATCTATAATTATTCTATCTATAATAACGAGACTCATGCTTATACTGGATTATCTGGCAAATTAAATTGGAATGGCTATAGTTGGTATGCAGATGTTTCTGTTTCCGCCTTGCCTGAAGGAAGCTACTATATTAACGCTTATTTTAAAGATAAATTCAATGCGACCACCTTCACAGCAAATTCCACTGTTTTCACGGTAGATCATATCCTCGATCTTTCTACTCTCCAGGTAACCTATACCGGTCTTATGGTTCAAGAATTTAATGTCACCATTCAACCGAGGAGTACATGGTCGCAACGCGGTATATTAGATAATACTGAAGCCCTCAATAAAACATATGCTTTGTATGCTATCAATGGCTCTACTCCCATCCAAACTGGTGAGTTGGTATGGAACGGCATCGCATGGACAATAATAATTGATGTACATCTACTTCTGGAAGGTGATTATTTCGTCCAAGTTACCTTTGCAGATAATTATGCGAATG
>SUPS01000087.1:0-4359 GCA_005191415.1 Candidatus Helarchaeota ASGARD archaeon Hel_GB_A | reverse complement strand
TCGGGAATGACACCGATTGCGAAGGTAACAACTAGCTCCTATCTAGATACAGTTTATCTCTCAGGAACCTATTATTATGTTATAGTTGCAGGCAATGATGCTGGTAATACATCTATTTCAAATTGCCAAAGTGTAACTGTCGAGATTCCCTCTGAAGGTGGTAGAATACCAGGTTTCCTATTACTCATTTCTATTTTTGGTGTATTGGCTCTTACAATCCTCTATTATCAAAAGAAGGACAAATTCTTCACACATTCTTCCTAATTTCTCTTTTAAAAATGATAATTTAGACTGTTTTCTAGTAAAAAAGAAAAATGGGAAAATTAGAGCGATTTCAGCAGGAGTTCTGTAAGATCTAAGACTTGATATTTACGTCCAAGTGATTCGACACCATCTTTTAGATTCCGTTTGCAGAAAGGGCATGTGGAAACTATTGCATCGAGATTCGGGATATTATCGGCCTCTTTAACCCGTTCTTGACTTGTCCAAAGTGCAAAATCGGGAAATGCTTTTTTCACGCCCCCTCCTGCACCACAACACCACGCATTTTTATTATTTCGTTGAAATTCTATCAATTTCACCCCTGGAATCATCCCAATCACTCTTCGCGGATCTTTTCGAACAGATGCATGGCGTGCGAGATGACAAGGGTCATGATATGTAATTGTGATGTCTTGTTGGTTCAATTTTATTCCTCGCTTCTTTAATTCCTTTTTAAATAGCTGAGATGAGTGTATTACTTCAAATTCTAGCTTGTCTTTTCCTAAGAGTCTAGGATAGTCTTGAGTAAGAGTTTTATAACAACCAGCGCAACTTGTAATGACTTTTTTCGCACCAGATTTTACAATCGCGTTATAATTATGTTCAATCAATTCCATAGTATCTTTTCGCAAGCCACTACGAAGCATTGGCGAACCACAACACCATTCATCGCTTCCGAGTACCGAAAATTCTATTCCTAATTTATTTAGGATATCAACAGTAGCTTGGGCAATTTCTTTCTCACGGAATGAAGCAGTACAGCCGGCAAAATAAATGATTTCCTTCTTATCAGAAACTTTACGACCTTCAAGCCAGTCAAATCGTTGATCATTGGGTACTTTATAAGGGTTATGATATTTTAGCGTATCTTCTTTAATTTCAAGGTGTGCGGGCATCGGACCAACCCCTGAATCAACAAGTGCCGTCCGTAAATCCTCAAATGTGTCAACCTGATTCTGAACTGAGCCAAACGCCGTATGGTCCTTACATTGGACATAACAACCGCCACATACTTGACATGCATAAACGATTTGAAGGAGATCTTCGGCATCTGGTGAAACATCCCCCTCGATTAACCCGCGAATTAGCTCTATCCGACCAACCGCATAATAACTCTCAAACCCATAGTAGCTCCCACTCGGGCAGATCGGGACCCACTCTTTTAATTCATGATAATTCGCGATTGAACATAATCGACAATGCGAGCAATAATACACAAGCTTATTGTATTTCTCTAATATTTCCATTCAAACTCATCCTCTAAGTTCCATTTTCAAACTATTTATTAATTGAGTAATTTACCTCATAAAATGGCTATACCAACTATCGCTCCATCCTTACAAATAAAATTTTTTATGAAAATTTCTTTTAACTAAAAATCCATTGAATTATATGTAAGTTGTTAAATGACCGAAGTTGATAAAATGACCAAAATTGAATTCAATCCCATTGGCGTGATCCATTCTCCTTACAAACATCGCGCTGAGGCACCATTTCAAGGTATATTTTCTGATGAAAAATTTGAATTAGAATTTTATAAAGAATATATAGACGGTCTGAAGGATATTGAAGGGTTTTCCCATATTGTTCTGTTATATTACGCCCATAAATCGCGAGGATTTCATCTTCAAACCACTACCCCCTGGGATACGACTCTTCATGGTGTCTTTACAACCTTTTCTCCCATCCGCCCGAATGCCATTTTACTCTCAGTCGTGCCTTTACTAGAACGAAAAAATGAATATACGTTAATCGTATCACAGCTCGATGCGATTGATGGAACTCCAATCTTAGATATTAAACCTTATGTCCCTAGCTTGATGGTACGAAAAAACGCACAAATTGGGTGGATGCATAATAAGATCCGATTTTCAAAAAAAGAAAGAAAAGAAGATTTTTAAGCTGAACTTTCTTCAGGTAATGGTTCCATTCCTAAAATATCTCGAATTCTATTACGGATATCGCGAATAATTTTTGCAAGATCAAATCCAGGTTTCTCGCCTTCTTCGCCTTCACGCCCTAGCAATTTGTCCCATAAGTCCTTATGCCATTTAACGATATCATCTATAATCCCCGCGAGACCACCTTTTCCTTCTTCGCCTTCTTCGCCTTCTTCCCTGCCTAAGAGCCTATTCCAAGTCTTTTTTGCATTTTCTACCGCATTATCAATGGCTTCTTTGATATTATCAAAGATATCCGACAAAAAATCTTTTTTCTCTTCGCCTTCTTCCATTTGAATCACTTTCTTTCAATTAATGCTTACCTTCATCTAGCCTTTTCTTCTTGATAAAATTTGTCTTTGATATCTACTAAAAATTCTGAAATTTAAAAGGACTGATAGTTAAAGAAAAAAAGAGACAAAAAATATTAAGAAATTAATCCAAAAACTTGCCTGGATTCATTATACCGTTAGGATCTAGGAGATTTTTTATCTTTCGTAGGAGCTCCCCAGTAGCACCTGACCGTTCCAAAGTTATATCGAGGACTGTTGCATATGGGCGGAACCATGAATAGATTAATTTCCGATCTAAAAGAGTTTGGACGCATTCCTTACTAAAAGCTCGAAGCTTATCAATTATTCCAGGTTCAGTTTGATCAACGAACAGTTCTCCTTCAGAATAAGTTAATTGCCCTGACCAATTATTAGGTCCTGATCGTGTGGGCGTTGAGACAAATGAAACAATATCTTTTTCAAAACCGTGTTTTTCACCAATTTCTTCAAACATGCTAAAGATTTCAGCTCCATTACTCATGGGATGAAGGAACGCAAGCGCAAAATAATAACCCATTTTAAGCATACCTGCCACATTTCGCCCTCCAAGAAATTCTTCTGGGCTCATAGCACTGGTGAAATCTACTTCTCTCAAATCTCTATCAGGTGGAAAGCGTTCAACTAACTTATCCAGTTTCCGTAATTTGTGTTCCACATCTTCATTCGACCCTTCAATTAGAAATGGAAAAGAGCACACTGGGAGGGCTTTCATGGGGACCTTCTTCTTAATCTGTCTCCGGGTGAATCCTGTAATAACAGCGACCGCTATCCAATCGATAAGCCATAGAAGAGTGGGAATTTCTAATTTCATCATTTCAATGGCAAAATCGCTAGCCCGTTGCCAATCATCGAAACCAAAAACAATAAATTCTTGTCTTTCAGGGAGATCATACAATTTAACTGTCATTTCTGTAATGACCCCAAAAGCACCAGGAACTCCCATAAAGAGTCCGGTCAAATCAGGTCCAAAATACCGACAATATGGTCCATATGAAGTCGAAATTGCCGCACTTCCTGTACGAATCAATTCTCCAGTCGGTAATGCTACCTCCATACATAAAACATGATCCATACCATCCTGGGGATTTGAATGGTAAACCCCTCGTAACATATAATTTGCAAATGCACTTACCGTCGCAGGTGACCCTGGGATTGCAGGCCGCACGCCTTTCTTCCTACATGCTGCAACGAGTTGCCCAACAGTTACTCCAGGTTCAATCGTAGCTGTCATCATATCTAAATTAATCTCTTTAATTTTATTCATAGGTCGCATGTCTAATAGAATTCCACCCCGTGTTGGTATACATAACCCCCGAATATTAACCCCTGCTGCTAAAGGGACTACTGGAATTTTCTTTTCATTCGCTAATTTCAATACTGCCTGAACTTTTTCTCGTGAATTTGCCCTTACCACATAATCTGGTTGTTGAGGCTCATTAAACATATAATTCTGATCTCTAGAATATGCCTGCCGGACAGCTGGGCTCGCAGACGCATTCTTCTCACCAACTATTTCTTGTAAAGCCTTAATTATTGCTTCAGATGCCATCTTTCTTCTTTACCTCTCATAAATCTAATAATTAATGATTATCGAAGTTTATGATAATCATTATTGCAATATCGAAAATTCTGCTTTCCATTTGATAAATCTTTTCATTTTCTATTTGGACTTTAGTTATACCTCATCAAATTCATAAAGATTGAGGCATATTCACCACATTTTAGAGCCAGTGATCCTCGGCTAATTTGTATAGATCCCCTCTACTCTTTCTCTTTATCACTATAATGATGACAATTACGGCAACCACGATACCAATAATTGATAG
>SUPS01000333.1 GCA_005191415.1 Candidatus Helarchaeota ASGARD archaeon Hel_GB_A | reverse complement strand
AATATAAACAAAGCTTGTGGGAAACAGGCTGAAACATTATTCTACTACTTTCTTAAATTAAATCAATTTGAAGTATTAGGCCGACACACTAAAAAAGTAAATAATAAAGAATGGACTCGCACTAATCACAATTTAGATTTAATAGTAAAACAAAATAAATTAATTTATGGAATTGAAATTAAAAATACATTTCCATATATGGACAAAAATGAATTTGATATAAAAATGAAAGACATGTGTGAATTTTTAAATATTATACCTTGTGCAATTTTGAGATATGCACCTAAAAGGTGGTTTTTCGAAATAGAAGAATATAACGGCTTTATTTGGATTTTTAAGTCCAAAATATTCCCTTATGGACAAGAAAATTTAATAAAAGATATATGGCTTAAAATGAAATTGCCAGTAGCAATCTGGGAAGAAATACCAAAAAAGACACAAAAACGATTCCTTAAATGGCATAACGAAAATAAAACAGCAATACAATAATAAACACAAAAATAACCCTATTGAATATAGATTTTCTACAAATCAATTTTAATTTTAGATGAAAAAATTACTGAAACAAATAAACTAAAGATCTTGAAGAATTTTAAAAAAAGGTAAATCCATAGTTTACCTACGACTTTAAGAAGATTGTAACAAAAAAATTTGGTGAAAATGAGATGGGCGGGATCACCTGTTTTCTTAAACTCAAAGGAGGAACCGGAAAATCTACTTGTATCGCCAATATCGCTGGCAAATTGGCACAGATAATCGAAAAACATCAGTAATAGATGCCGATACTCAAGCTAATATTTCTACTCTTTTATCAGTCCACAATATTATCAAAAGTTAGTTCTAAAAATGAATACGCCTGATGCATTAAACAAGAAAAAGAACACAATTTACCAGATCTTTTTAGATGAAATTGATGGGACCGATACTTTTGATCCCAATACTGCCATCTTGAAAAATGTAGTTGAGATTGAAAAGCAAGGAAAAAAAATTACCCCCTTAAAACATCTCGATCTATTACCTTCCAGCCATGATTTGATGCAATTAGAACAGAAAATCGTCACATATTCTCGGACAAGATTCATCATTTTACATAAAGCACTTCAAAAATTAAAAGATGACTATGATTTTATTTTGATTTATTGCCCTCCCAATATTTATACCGCCACCCATAACGCTTTATATGCTTCAGACTTCTATATCGTTCCTACAACACCGGAATTTTTATCTCTCTCTGGAATTCCACTCCTGATAAACTCTTTAAAAAGAACCATTGATATAAAACAAGAAGAGAAAAATGAGACGGTTGAATGTGCCGGGATACTTGTCAATATGCTTGATACTCGTTTGAAAATTCACCAAGACGGTGTAAAACGAATCAATCGAGTTTTGGAAATGTTTAAACAAAAAAAGCTCGTAAATCAGAATGCCATCGTGTTTAACACAAAAATTACTAATAAAGTCGATGTCAAAAAAGCAGCCGGCGAATATGCCCCCATCTGCGTTAAATACCCTCGGTCCAACTCTACCGCAGAATTCCGCACCCTATGTGCCGAAATCCTAGAACGTATTTCCAAATCGGAGGGATAGAAATTCTAGCCAATATCGATGCATTATTGAATGAAATTAAACAATTCTTAAAAACTAATTATAAAACTCTGGATTTGACAAAAGTACACACCCTTATCCTAACTCTCAAGGACAATTTGCAATCTTGCATTAAACCAAATGAGGACATCTTGAATATCTTACAAAATAAAAGAAATTTCAGAACATTGGCCGCCCCTCAGACCTTTGCCAAACAAGTACTCGGAAAAGAAAGCCGTTTTAAGAAAAGAAAAGACATCGAAGTGGATCTGACCATTCAACTAATGCTAAAGAATATCGGTCCTGAGAAACTCACCCCTTACATCCAACCTGCAAAACCTAAAACAAAACGTCAATCGGCTAAGAAAAAGCGGAAATCCCCTTCCAAGAAAAAACCCCCCTCCCGGACCAAGTAAAACGCTGGTTGCTTATGAAAATAGATGACGTTGAAGCGGAATTAAATGATCTTAATAAATACCCCGATGTTACATCGCTAAAACAAGCAGGGAGCTCCATCTTAACCACAGAAGATAAACGAAAACGAAAAAGAGCAACTATCATCAAATCAATTCTCCGCCGATTGGCTGAAGAACAATCCATCATGGCACTCGGGACTTGAAATGGATTTCTCCAATATATTCGAGGATGACCACCTCTCAGAACGCGATATCCAGCTCCTCTATGAGACCCATCCCTATTTAATCGATCCCAAATTTCTTAATGCCAAAATCCACCCTCAATACCCCCTCCCATCTGGCTTCGCCGATATCGTGATTTTCCAAGCCCATGCCCTAACTGTCATCGAACTGAAAATCGACCCTTTACTCCCTAAACATGTCCTCCAATTAAACGAATATATGCAGGATTTGCATAAACTTTTCCCCTCAAAAGCCATCTCAGGAATCCTCATCGGACAACCTCCCAAAAATTCTCTAACTCCCCTCCTCTCTAACCTTAACTTCCCCGTTCAGATCAAAATTCTGAAAGACGATGTCCCCATAGCGATAAAAACTTGTAAAAATTGCCGATTGGCAAACCCATCCACAAATAAAACCTGTAACTTTTGCTCTTGTAACGAGTGGCTTGAATAAAGAGTTTTATTTTCACCCCCTATCCAGAACTATTTTCTATAAATCAAAATATGCTCTATAATTGGAATAGAAAAAATTAATTATAAAAATTCGATTTAAATACCCCATACTTTCTCTGTAATAAATTTTCTAAATTAGACCTTAAACAGAAAATATTAAAGTGTAAGAACCTTCAAGGTCTATACATATTCCGCAATAACAATAATTAAAGACAAAAAGATTCAAGTACCAAGTAAAGTAATTCTGCCGCGCTTGATATCGCCCCTCATATCTTAATAAATATCATTAAATTATACCATTTTTAATTTTTCTGTAAAAATTGTGAGTATATAAAC